>CAISYQ010000197.1 GCA_903889735.1 uncultured Methylibium sp. | reverse complement strand
GAGACCGGCCTCTACCTGCTGGGCTTCCTGCTGCCCGGCCTCATCACCGCCGCCTTGCTGGGGGTGCTGTCGGTCTTCGTGCAGGCCTTGCTACCCCACAAGTTCATCGGCTGGGCGGCCATGCTGGTGTGGCTGGTGGGGAGCATCGTGCTGGGTTCGCTCGGCTTCGAGCTCGATGTCTACAACTACGCCTCGGTGCCGCCGGTGCCGCTCTCGGACATGAACGGCCTGGGGCATTTCTGGGTCGGCCGCGCCTGGACACAGGCCTACTGGTGCGCCTTCGCGGCCCTGCTGATGGTGCTGGCCCACCTGCTGTGGCGCCGCGGCGGCGACACCGCGCTGCGGCCGCGCCTGGCCCGGCTGCCGGGTCGTCTTCGCGGCGGCGCGGGGGTGCTGCTGGGCGCGGCGACGCTGGCCTGGATGGGCCTGGGCGGCTGGGTGCTCTACAACACCACCGTGGTCAACCAGCACCTGAGCAGCGACGAGCTTGAGGCGCGCAGCGCCGAGGCCGAGAAGACGCTGCTGGCCTTCGAGACCCTGCCTCAACCCACCATACGCCACGTGGAGCTCGAGGTGGCGCTGCACCCGCAGGCGCTGCGCGCCGACACCCACGGCCACTACCTGATCGAGAACCGGACCAGCCAGCCCATCGATACCGTCCACCTGCGCTGGAACACCGACCTGCTGAAGGAGGAGATCCGGCTCGAGGGCGCGACCGTCGAGAAGGAATGGCCGCAGTTCGGCTACCGCATCTACCGCTTGGCCGCCCCAATGAAGCCTGGTGAGCAGCGGCGGTTGGACTTCAGCACCGTGATCGGGCAGCGCGGCTTCGTCAATGGCCGGCCGCAGACCGCGGTGGTGGGCAACGGCAGCTTCCTCAACAACTTCGACATCGCCCCGCTGATCGGCATGGGCCGCGACAGCCTGCTGCAGGACCGCGCCAAGCGCCGAAAGCACGGCCTGCCGCCGGAGCTGCGTCCGGCCAAGCTCGAGGACGAGACCGCCCGCGCGCACCATTACCTGCGACACGACAGCGACTGGGTCACCGCGAAGATCACCCTCAGCACCGACGCCGACCAGACCCCGGTGGCGCCTGGCACCACCGTCAGCGACACCACGGCCGACGGCCGCCGCACCGTGGTCACGCGCACCGAGGCGCCGATCCACAACTTCTTCTCGCTGCAGTCGGGCCGCTACGCGGTGCTGCGCGACACCTGGACCCCACCCGGCGGCGCGCCGGTGGAGCTGGCGGTCTACCACCACCCCGCGCACGACATGAACGTGCGCCGCATGCTCGACGCGATGAAGGTCTCGCTCGAGGTCTTCAGCGAGCGCTTCTCGCCTTTCCAGTTCCGGCAGGCGCGCATCCTGGAGTTCCCGGCCTATGCCAGCTTCGCGCAGTCCTTCGCGAACACGGTGCCCTATTCCGAGTCGATCGGCTTCGTGCAGAACTTCAAGGAGGAGCAGGCCGACGAGAAGATCGACCTCGTCACGTATGTGACCGCTCACGAGATCGCCCACCAGTGGTGGGCCCACCAGGTCATTGGCGCGGACAAGCAAGGCATGACGCTGTTGAGCGAGTCGTTCTCGCAGTACTCAGCCCTGCTGGTGATGGAGAAGCTCTACGGCAAGGCGCAGCTGCGCAAGTTCCTGAAGTACGAACTCGACGGCTACCTGCGTGCCCGCGGCCGCGAGGCGCTGGAGGAGCTGCCGCTCCACCGCGTGGAGAACCAGGGCTACATCTACTACCAGAAGGGCGGCCTGGCGATGTGGGCGCTGAAGGAGGAGGTGGGCGAGGCGGCGGTGAACCGCGCGCTGCGGAGGCTGATCGAGCAGTTCGCCTTCAAGCCCGCGCCCTACCCCTCGTCGACCGACTTCCTGCGCCTGCTGCGCGCCGAGGTCGGCCCGGCGCATGAAGCGTTCATCGTCGACCAGTTCGAGAGGATCACGCTCTATGACCTGAAGGCCAGCAGCGCGAAGTCCGCCCAACGCCCGGACGGAAAGTTCGACGTGAGCTTCACGGTCGAGGCGAAGAAGCTCCACGCCGACGGCCAGGGGGTGGAGACCGAGGCCCCGCTGGCCGAGGCCTTCGAGATTGGTGCCTTCAGCGCTGAGCCCGGCAAGAAGGGCTACCGCCGCGAATCGGTGATGCTGCTCGAGCGCCGGCCACTCCAATCGGGCCGGCAGGAAGTCCGCCTTGTTCTGGACCGCGTCCCCGCCTTCGTGGGCATCGATCCCTTCAACGTGCGCATCGACCGCAATTCCAACGACAACGTGGTGAAGGTGGAGTGAGGGGGGGGGAATGCGGGACAGGACGGCAACGATGGACTGAGCAGCAACGCGCTGCCGGTGCGTTGCGCTGCGCTCATGTCCCCCCGGAAGAGGCGGGTGGGGTACTGCGCGTAGCGAAGTAAAGGAGGAGCGCTGGGCAACGCCCGGCGCGGGGGACATGAGCGGAGTGCAGCGCCCCGCCCGCCTCTTCCCGCTCCGTTGCCCGCCCAGACTTGCGCGATCATCCGCTCTGCCTCACGGGCGCCCTCTCGCGCCGAATCCCCACAAGACCGCATCCATGAGCACCGATTCGTCTTCCTCAATATCTGCCACCGCAGCCATGGCCACCGACCGCCGCCCCATCGCCTTCATCGGCGGCGGCAACATGGCGGTCGCCCTGATCGGCGGGCTGATCAAGGCCGGACGGCCGGCGGAGGCAATCTTGGTCGTGGAGCCCTTCGAGCCTCAGCGCGAGAAGCTGAACCGCGAGTTCGGCGTGCAGATCTTCGCGCAGGCCAGCCCGGCGCTGGCGGGCGCCGGGACCGTGGTCTGGGCCGTCAAGCCGCAGTCCTTCCATGAGGCGGCGGCGCCCTGCGCCGCCTTCGTGTCGGGCGCGCTGCAGCTCAGCGTGATGGCCGGCATCCGCAGCGAGACGGTGGCCGCCGCCAGCGGCAGCGCCCGGGTGGTGCGGGCCATGCCCAACACGCCGGCGCTGATCGGCCAGGGGATCGCTGGGCTCTTCGCACGCCCCGAGGTCGATGCCGCCGGGCGGGCGACCGCCGAGGCGCTGCTCGCACCGACCGGGGCCACGCTCTGGGTCGAGCGCGAGGCCGACCTGGATGCAGTGACCGCGGTTTCGGGTTCGGGCCCGGCCTACGTCTTCCTGTTCATCGAATCGATGATGGCCGCGGCCGCCGAGATGGGCCTGAGCGAGGCCCAGGCGCGTGCGCTCACGCTCGCCACCTTCGCCGGGGCGACGGCACTCGCCCAGCAGAGCGAGGACCCGCCCGCGCTGCTGCGCGAGCGCGTCACCTCCAAGGGCGGTACCACCCATGCGGCGCTGGAGGTCCTGCGGGAGTCCGGCGTGCGCGAGGCCATCGTCCGCGCTCTGCGGGCCGCGCAGCAGCGGGCCGCCGAGTTGGGGGATGCGTTCGGGCGGTGAGCGCCAGCGACGGCGGCCGGGGTCGCGCGGTCCGTGCCCCGTTCTCCAGGAACGGTGGCCCGGCGCAGGAGCGCAAGGGATCAGCGCAGCGCGAGGTCGGCCGCGATGCCGACAAAGAGGGCAAAGCCGACCCAGTGGTTGAGGCGGAAGGCCTTGAAGCAACCCTCGCGGCTGCGGTTGCGGATCAGGGCCCAATGCCACAGCGCCTGCGCAGCCGCCGCGGCCAGACCCAGAGCGAAAGGCTTGCCGAGGCCCTGCGCAAACCCCAGCAGCCCCCAGCCGCCGAGGTAGACGCCGTAGAAGCCCATCACGGCGGGCACGTCCAGCCGGCCGAGCGTGATGGCCGAGGTGCGGATGCCGATCTTCAGGTCGTCCTCGCGGTCGACCATCGCGTACTCGGTGTCGTAGGCCAGCACCCAGAACAGGTTGCCGGCCATCAGTCCCCAGGCCAGCGGCGGGACGGCCTGCGCCAGCGCCGCCCCCCCCCAGGCTGCCGCGCCGCCGCCCGCGGCGGCGATGCGGCCGGGTTCGCCCAGCACCGCCGCGAAGGCCATCGGGATGCCGAGGCTGAAGGCCACCCCCAGCACCGCCTGGGGCATGGCGATGAAGCGCTTGGCATAGGGATAGGCGATGGCGACGGCCAGGGCCGGAACGGAGAGCGCGATCGTGGCCGGGTTGGTGGTCAACACGAGCGCGAACGCCAGCAGCGCCAGCACGGCACCCACCGCCAGCGCCTCGCGCGCGGCCAGCCGCCCGGCGGTCACGGGGCGCTGCGCGGTGCGCTGCACATGGCGGTCGAACTCGCGGTCGGCCACGTCGTTGATGCAGCAGCCGGCGCTGCGCATCAGCACCGTGCCGAGGCTGAAGACCACCAGCAGATGGCTGCCCGGAAAGCCGCCCGCCGCCAGCCACAGCGCGCTCAGCGTGGGCCACAGCAGCAGCAGCCAGCCGGCGGGGCGGTCCCAGCGGATCAGCTGGAGGTAGAGCGCGAGCCGGTTCGGCACGGCCGCGGAGGGGGTCGTCATCGTGCCGCGATTATCCGCAGCGTCAGGGTGATGGACCTGGCGCTGAATCTGTCGATGAACCGCCGCCGGACAGCCTGGAGACCGGCGGCGCGCGGCACGGGCCGGGCGGCCGCTCGGACGGGCACCGCCCGCAGGCGGCGTCGGCCACCGGCCTTGGGGCCGCCCAGGCTCAAGCGATCAGATCAAGCACCGATCAGCGCCGGCACCTGCGCCGCCAGCGCCTGTTTCTGTGCGGTGGCGCTGCCGAGCAGGGCGAAACCCAGCAGCTGGCCGGCGGCGCTGCTGAAACGGGCCTCGCAGCCGTCGTCGCTCGCGGTCACTTGCCAGCGGCCTTCGGCACCCGGTGGTGGTGGGCAGACAACGGTCGGGCAGGCGGGCGTCTTCACGACCACCGGCATCGCCGGGTACTGCACCGGCGTGGGCGTGCCGGCCAGCGTGGCGGCCAGGGCCCGGCCCTGCTGCATCAGCGGCATGACATAGGGCAGCACATGACCGTCGACCTCGGCGGCGTCGCCCACCGCATGCACATGCGCGGCCGAGGTGGCGAGGTAGCGGTCGGTCACGATGCCGCGATTCGCCGCCAAGCCCGCCGCCTGCGCCAGCGCCGTTCGCGGCTTCAGGCCGATGGCCGAGAGCACCCGGTCGGCGACCAGCAGACTGCCGTCGCTCAGGGTGAGCGCCAGGTGATCGCCCTCGCGCGAGATCTGCTGCACGGCCACGCCGAAGCGGAACGCCACCCCGGCCGCCTCGAGGCGCTCGCGCAGCCGCTGGCCAGCCGCCTCGGGCAGCAGACGGGAGAGTGGTCGCTCAGCGATGTCGATCACGGTCGGGTGGATGCCGCGTGCCAGCAGATCGTTGGCGAACTCGCAGCCGATCAGGCCGGCGCCGAGGATGGCCACGCGCTCGGCGCCGACCAGGCGCTCGGCGAAGCGGGCGTAGTCCTCAAGGTCGTTGACCGACATCACCTCGTCGGCCGCATCGCCCCCCAGCGGCAGGCGGATCGGATCGGCCCCTGGGGCGAGCACGAGGTCGCGGTAGGTGAGCGTCTCGCGGGTTGACTGATCGGGCGATGCGGCGCCGGGGGTGCCGGCAACGGAAACGGAAACGCCTGCGGCCCCCGCATCAGCGCCCGGCACCGCTTGCAGCACGATCTGCCGCGCCGCCGTGTCGATCCGCAGGACCTCGGTGTGCGGACGCACCGTGGCGCCCAGCTCCGCCGCCATCTTCTCGGCCGTCTTCATCACCAGCGTGGTGGCGGTCTTGTTGCCGGCCAGCGCGTTGGACAGCATGGGCTTGGAATAGAAGCCGCCGTGGTCGCGGCTCACGATGAGCAGCGGCGTGGTCTTGTCGAGCTTGCGGAATTCACGGGCGACCGTGTAGCCCGCCAGTCCGGTGCCGACGATGACGACGGGGTCGGACATCAGAGCTCGACCATCTCGAAGTCGGCCTTGGAGACGCCGCAGTCCGGGCATTCCCAGTCGGCGGGGACGTCCGCCCAGGCGGTACCGGCGGCGATGCCTTCCTCGGGCAGGCCGAGGGCCTCGTCGTAGATGAAGCCGCAGACGATGCACTGGTATTTCTTCATGGGTCTCTTTCTTTCTGGAGGGGACGGGATCAGGGATGGGGCGTGGGACGGGGTGGGGGCTCAGGCTCAGGCGGCCAGCTTGTCGAGCGTGGCTTGGTAGTGCGCCGCATGGCGCTCCTCGACCTTGGCCAGCGCGGCGAAGCGCTTGGCGGCCTTCTCGAGCACGGCCTTGAACATCTCGGCATGTTCCCGGGACTCGGCGATCTGCCCGTCGATCTCCCGGACGGCATCGTCGCGGCCCTCGGCCACGGCGGCGTGGCGAAAACCCGGGTACATCTCGGTGTACTCGTAGGTCTCGCCCTCGATCGCGAACTGCAGGGCCTGGGCCGGTGTCATGCGGGCCTTGGGGAACAGCAGGTCGGCGTGGCCGAAGGCGTGCAGGATCTCCTGCTCGGCGGTGGCCTCGAAGACCTCGGCGGTGGCGACATCACCCACCTCGCGGCACAGCTTGGCGAAATAGCGGTATTTGACATGGGCCATCGATTCGCCCGCGAAGGCGGCCTCGAGGTTCTGGATGGTGGCCGATTGGGGGTTGTGGAAGGGGTTGGACATGGCAGGCTCCGGTCAGTGGTTTGCGATGAAAACTATCGTATCTGCGATATTGATAGTTTCAAAAGCAATTGACCGGATCGCATCGATAGTCAAAACATGTACTGCGCTCGACAAAAAAAGGTGCGCCGCCTCAGGACAGCCGCGTCACGCCCGGCAGCTCGCAGGCGTAGACAGCGTTGCGCAGCGCCGCGATCGCCTCGTAGCGGGTGAAGCTGCGTCGCCAGGCCAGCACCACGCGGCGGGTGGGCACCGGGTCGCTGAAGGGGATGTAGGCCAGGTGGCGCGAGGGCTCGGCCGACACGCTGAGCTTGGGCACCACGGTGATGCCCATGCCCGAGGCCACCATGTGCTTGATGGTCTCCAGCGAGCTGCCCTCGAAGCTCTTGCGGATGCCTTCGGCGTGGCTCGAGAAGCGCGCGTACTCCGGGCAGACCTCAAGCACGTGGTCGCGGAAGCAGTGGCCGGTGCCCAGCAGCAGCATGGTCTCCTGCTTGAGCTCCTCGGACGAGATGCTCTGGCGCGCCGCCAGCGCGTGGTGGGCGGGCGTGGCCACCAGGAAGGGCTCATCGTAGAGCGGCGCGATCGCGAGGCCGGTGTCGGGGAAGGGCTCGGCCATGATGGCGGCGTCGAGTTCGCCGGTGCGCAGCATCTCCAGCAGCCGGGCCGTGAAGTTCTCCTGCAGCATCAGCGGCATCTGCGGGAACTGGTCGATCGCGTGGCGTACCAGCTCGGGCAGCAGATAGGGGCCGATCGTGTAGATGATGCCCAGCCGCAGCGGCCCGGCCAGCGGGTTCTTGCCGCGCTTGGCGATCTCCTTGATCGCCGCGGCCTGCTCGATCACCGACTGCGCCTGGCGCACGATGTCGTCGCCCAGCGGCGTGACCGAGACCTCGTTGCTGCCGCGCTCGAAGAGCTTGACATCCAGCTCCTCCTCGAGCTTCTTGATCGCCACCGAGAGCGTGGGCTGGGACACGAAGCAGGCCTCGGCCGCCCGCCCGAAGTGGCGCTCACGGGCGACGGCGACGATGTAGCGGAGTTCGGTGAGGGTCATGCCGGCAGCCTCAGGTTTGAACATGAATTCATTGATTTCGATTGTGCCTCGCTATCGGTCCGCCGTCCGCCCCGGCGGGCCCCGCGGCCTCACCCGGTCTCTCAGGCCTGCAGGTAGTCCGCCCGCCCGCCCAGCCACCGCGTGACATGGGCCTGGGCGGCGGCCGGGTACTGGGCGAGCAGGCGGGGGGCCAGCGTGCGGGCAGCCTCGAGCAGAGCCTCGTCCTCGACCAGATCGGCAAAGCGCAGCAGCGGTGCGCCGCTCTGGCGCGCCCCCATGAACTCGCCCGGGCCGCGGATCTCCAGGTCGCGGCGGGCGATCTCGAAGCCGTCGGCCGTCTCGGCCATGGCCTTGAGCCGCGCCTTGCCGCTGTCCGACAGCGGGGCGGTGTAGAGCAGCACGCACACACTGGCCACGCTGCCCCGCCCGACCCGCCCGCGCAGCTGGTGCAGCTGGCTGAGGCCGAAGCGCTCGGCATGCTCGATCACCATCAGGCTGGCATTGGGGACGTCCACGCCGACCTCGATCACGGTCGTGGCCACCAGCACGGCCACTTCGCCGAGGGTGAACTGCGCCATCGCCGCGGCTTTCTCGGCCGCCGGCATGCGGCCGTGCAGCAGGCCGACCGCGCTGCCTGGCAGCGCGGCGCTCAGCCGGGCATGGGCCTCGGTGGCGTTCTGCAGATCCAGGTGCTCTGATTCCTCGATGAGTGGGCAGACCCAGTAGACCTGCCGGCCCTGGGCGACCTCGTCGCGCACGCGGGCGATCACCGCCTCGCGCCGCGCGTCCGCAAAGATCCGCGTGACGATGGGCGTGCGGCCGGGCGGGAGCTCGTCGATGGTGCTGACGTCGAGGTCGGCGAAGTAGCTCATCGCCAGCGTGCGCGGGATGGGGGTGGCGCTCATCATCAGCAGGTGCGGCTCCAGTGCCGCCTCCTCGAGCTTGCGGCGCAGTTGCAGCCGCTGGGCCACGCCGAAGCGGTGCTGCTCGTCGATGACGGCCAGCCCCAACCGGGCGAAGACCACGTCGTCCTGGATCACCGCGTGCGTGCCCACCACCAGCCCGGCCGCGCCCGAGGCCACCTGCTCCAGCATCTGCCGGCGGCCCTTGCCCTTGCGGCTGCCGGTCAGCCAGGCCACGCCGATGCCCAGCGGCTCCAGCCAACCCACCAGCTTGCGGAAATGCTGCTCCGCCAGGATCTCGGTCGGCGCCATCAGCGCGCACTGCCAACCGGCGTCGATCGCGATGGTTGCCGCCAGCGCCGCGACCACCGTCTTGCCCGAGCCCACGTCGCCCTGCAGCAGGCGGTGCATGGGCACGGCCTGGCCTGCCTTGTCGCCGCCACCGGCCCGCCGCGCCAGGTCGCGCGCGATCTCCTCGCTCACCCGGTGCTGCGCCGCGGTGAGCCCGAAGG
>CAISYQ010000196.1 GCA_903889735.1 uncultured Methylibium sp. | reverse complement strand
TGCGCACGCTGGCCAGCCCCATCAGCGCGACGATGGGGTGCAGCGCCAGTACCGCGCGCGGCACCTCGCGCAGGCCGGCGGCCATGACGGCCACCGCCGCCACCGCGCCTGCCAGGGTGCAGGCGATGGTGAGCCGCTTGACCTCACCGAAGCCCGAGAAGCGCCAGATGCCGCGCGGCACACCGAGCGCCACGAACACCGCGAGGTAGAGCGCAAGGATGCCCAGCAGCACCGCGCCGTCGTAGCCCGGCCGCGCACTGATCCAGCGCTCGAAGCCCAGGCGGAACAGGTAGGTGACGTTCCAGCACACCGCCACCACGGCCGCGTCAATCACCAGCGAGAGCGGCTCGCGGTGCGGGCGCAGGCGGGTGAGGAGGCGGTCGAGGTGGCGCCAGAAGCGGGCGGAGACCGGTGTCATGGCGCGGGCTGCGGCCGCAGCGCGTGCTGCAGCAGGGGATGGGGCGGGTCGCCATGAAGGCTGGCGAAGGGGTTGACGACGGTCAGGCCGCGCCAGGTGAAGCCGGGCTGGAAGTCCTCGCTCAGCAGCACGCGGCAGCCTTGTTCGGCGGCCACGCTCAGGATGAGGGCGTCCCAGGTGGGCAGCTGGTGATCGGCGTGCAGGTCGAGCGCCGACTGCAGCGCCGTCCAGGAGGAATCGGCCGTGTGGAAGGCGTCCGCCCAGGCGAGCAGAGCCTCGCGCACGGCCGCGGGCTCGCGACGGAAGCGGCCGGTCAGCACCCGGTGCAGCTCGCCCAGCACCTGCACCGGTACCAGTACCGCTGCCGGCTCCAAGCGGCCGAGCAGCGCCCGGGCCGCGGCGCAGCGCGGCGCATCGCCCTCGCCTTCCGCGTAGACGAGCAGGTTGGTGTCGAGCGCGACCGAAGGGGGCCTTGCCCAGGCTTCAGTCATAGAGCTCGTCGCGCGTCCATTCACGCAGGGCGCCGCTGGCGGGCTGGGCGTTCAGCCGTGCCAGCAGGCGGGCCCGGGCGGACTCGCGGGCCGCATCGGCTTCGGGCGCCAGCGGCGCGATCGTGGCGACCGGTTTGCCGCGCGAGGTGATCACAATCTGTTCGCCCTGGGCCACGCGGCGCAGCAAGGCCGAGAACTGCCGGTTGGCATCGGCGGCGGAGACGGTTTTCATGGGCGAGGCTTAAAGGTAGTGATGTAGTGACTTTGAATTTTAGTCCGCCACAGGGCCGGCGGGGCGCGTCGGGAAGCCCGGATTCACCGCCCCCACAGCAGCGCCACCGTGCGGCCGATTACCTGGAGATCGCTCCAGAGCGTGGCGCGCTGGGCGTAATCGGCGGCCAGCTGTAGCTTGACCGGCAGGATGGCCTGGACGTATTCGCGCTCCGGATCGGCGGCGGCGGCCAGGCGCTGGGGCTCGTCGAGGTGGGCGAGCGAGGACGGGTCGGTGAGGCCGGGGCGCAGGGCCAGCACGCGATCGCGCAGCGCCGGTGGGTAGAGCGCGACGAAACGCGGCAGCTCGGGCCGCGGGCCGACCAGGCTCATGTCGCCGAGCAGGATGTCGATGAGCTGCGGCAGTTCGTCGAGCCGGTAGCCGCGC
>CAISYQ010000195.1 GCA_903889735.1 uncultured Methylibium sp. | reverse complement strand
TGCCTGCTGCAGTGAGTACCGCCCCGGACCTCGGCTTGTCAGCGCATACGCTTGCTGTTATGGTCATTTCGCAATGCCCGGCGTGCCACACGCAAGGCGGGATGAGGTGAAGGATTCGAGGCATCTTGAGGTGCGAACCCTTCAACAAGAGCAGTTGGGAGATGTGTTGAAGCAAGCAGAGAAGATCGCCGGGAGGCACCCCGCGCATTGGGTGCTGAATGCCGTTGTGGCCGCGGCACTTGCCGGTGCATCCCTGGGGACCTCGGCGCTGGGCATCGGCAAGCTCACCGTTCGGTCCACCCTGGGTGAACCCCTGAAGGCCGAGATCGATATCGGTGCGATCACGCCCGAGGAGCTCGCCAGCCTGCGCGGCCGGGTCGCGCCTCCGGATGTCTTTCGGGCGGCCGGGGCCGAGTACCCGCCGGCGCTCGCCGGCGCCACGGTCACGCTGGAGCGTCGCACGGATGGCCGGTATTACCTGCGGTTGACCAGCGATCGCTCGGTCCAGGACCCCTTCATCGACATGATCCTGGAGGTGGAGTGGGCATCGGGTCGGATGTCGCGCGAGTTCACTCTGTTGTTCGATCCACCCCTCACGAGGGCCGTGGCATCAACGCCCACGCCGATCATCATGGCGCCGGCTCCCGCGCCCGCCTCCGCTGTCAGTGCGGCGCCGGTATTGCTGCCGACACCGGTGCCTGCGCCGTTGGGCCAGGACCCCGCGGCGTCAGACACCGTTTCTGGCCGTGGGGCAGCCGTCTCGGCCGCCCCGACGGCCAAGCCAGCAGCCTCAGCCGCCTCGGCTGCGACACCTGGAAGCTACCTGGTGGCGACCGGTGACACGCTCTCCAGCATTGCCCGTCGACAACTGCGTCCCGGCGTGTCCCTGGATCAGATGCTGGTGGCGCTGTACCGCGGTAATGCCGAGGCCTTCATGGGCGACAACATGAACCGGCTCAAGCTGGGGGCGCGGCTGGACCTGCCCTCAGACGACGCGGCTCGTGCGGTATCCACCACCGAGGCCCGCGAGGTGATCCGGGCGCAGAGCGCTGATTTCGGCGCCTTCCGCGCCCGGCTGGCCGGTGGCGTGCCCGTGGCGGTGCCCAACAGCGGGCGGGCCGACGCCGGGCAGGTCGAGGTGCGCGTCCAGGACCGGCGCTCGACCGCAGCCGCGGCCCCCGACAAGCTCACTCTCAGCAAGGGCGGGATCGATACGGCAGCGGCGGGTGCAGAGACGGTGGTCAGGGCCCGGGAGCAGGCGGACAGCAAGGCGCGGCTGGCCGAGCTGTCCAAGAACGTCGATGACCTCAAGAAGCTGAGTGACGTGGCCGCCTCCGACGGTGCTTCTTCAGGCCTGGCATCGGCATCAGCCCCTGGTGATGGAGTCATCGCCGTGCCCCTCTCACCGCCTTTGCCGGCGTCCGACCCCCAGGCCCCACCTGTCGCGTCCGAGCCTGCAGCGTCGAGCGAGATGCTCGCAGCATCGGCGGCTCCGGGCGCCTCCGCAGCCGCCGTGGCGGCATCCACCCCGGCATCGGCGCCGCAATCGGTGGATGCAGGGCAGGGCGCGGGTCTCCTTGGCGAGGTCCTGCAAAGCCCGCTGGCCTTGCCGGTGGGTGCGGGGTTGTTGGCGATGCTCGCGGGTCTGGGGGTGTTCCTGCGGCGGCGTCGCAGCCGGGGCGAGGATACCGAGACCGCCTTCGCGGCGAGCCGGCTGCAGTCGGATGTCTTCTTCGCCGCGAGCGGCGGTCATCGCACCGACACCCGTGAGGAGGGTGGCTTGCCCTCGGCGATGAATTTCTCGCACAGCCAGCTCGATCCCCTCGGCGATGTCGATCCGGTGGCCGAGGCAGATGTCTATCTCGCCTACGGGCGCGACCTGCAGGCCGAGGAGATCCTCAAGGAGGCGATGCGGGTCGCCCCTGAGCGCGCTTCCGTCGCCCTCAAGTTGATGGAGGTGTATGCCAAGCGGCGCGACACCCGAGCTTGCGAGGCGGTGGCAGCAACCCTCCATGCGATCACCGGGGGCCAGGGCGATGACTGGGCCAAGGCGCAGCAGATCGGCGCGGCCGTCGATGCCCGCAACCCGGCCTACCGGCCCGGTGGCAAGCCGGCGGACCGCAGCGCTGCCGCCGATTCCCGGGAGGAGGCCCTCCACGCCCGGACCTTGCAGCAGACCCTGCCGCCAAGCCCTGCGCGCCCATCCGCTGCCTCAGCGGTGGCGGCGGCCCGGATCGCCGAGCCTCCTGCTGCGGTTCCTGAACTGTCTCCTTCAGTGCCGCGAGGGATCGACATCGATCTGGACCTCGACTTGGACCTGGATCTCGGCAGCCCCCCGCCGACCGAGCTCGGTCGGGCCCCGATCACCCTGGCTGAGCCCTCCGCGGGCGCCGAGTCGAGCCCGCGGGCGGGGGCACCGCTGGAGTTCGATCTGTCCGGTATCTCCCTGGACTTGTCTTTGCCGCCAGAGCCCGGGCCCGCCGCCGATCTGCCGCTGACCGAGCCGGAGTTGCTCGATCTGCCCATGCCGCAGGGGTCACCCCTTGCCTTGACGGACCGGGCCGATGAAGCCGGCCTCACCAGGGAATTGGGCCACGCGGATGCGGCGGACGAAGTCTTCGGAGGACCCCAAGAGGGCGGAGAGGGTGGCGAGGGCGGAGAAGCTGGAGAGGGCAGAGAAGACGAAGCGCTGAGGCGCAAGCTGGAACTGGCCGATGAATTCCGCCAGATCGGCGATGTTGACGGTGCCAGGGATCTGCTGGAAGAGGTGATTGAGCAATCCCGCGGCAGCCTTCGGGCCCAGGCCGAGGGCATGCTGAGGAGCCTGAACTGACGCGCCCGTCGGTGGCGCCGCAGCGGCCGTGACCCCGCGGGTGGTGCTGGGGCTGAGCTACCGGGGCAGCGCCTACCGTGGCTGGCAAAGCCAGCCCGGCGGGCAGACGGTTCAGGACCAGCTCGAGTCGGCCCTCTCCCGCTTCGCCGCCGGTTCGCTGCGCACCGTCTGCGCGGGACGCACCGACGCAGGCGTGCATGCCCTGAACCAGGTGGTGCACCTCGACCCCGGGGTGGAACGCGAGCCCTCCTCTTGGGTGCGGGGGACCAACTGCTACCTGCCGGGCGACGTGGCCGTGCAGTGGTGCAGGATCCTGGATGAGCGTTTCCATGCGCGCTATGCGGCGATCGGGCGGCGCTACGCCTACCTGCTGCTCGAGTCCCCGGTGCGACCGGCCATCGAACAGGGCGCGGCCGGCTGGGTGTTCCGCCCGCTGGACGGTGACGCCATGCGGGAGGCGGCGGCGCTGCTGATCGGTGAGCACGATTTCAGCGCCTTTCGCGCCGCCGAATGCCAGGCGGCCAGCCCGGTCAAGACGCTGCGACGCATCGAGATCTCGCGCCGGGGGGCCTACTGGCGCTTCGAGTTCGACGCCAGTGCCTTCCTCCACCACATGGTGCGCAACCTCATGGGCTGTCTGGTGGCCGTGGGGCAGGGCGGCCGTTCGCCGGGCTGGCTGGCCGGTGTGCTGGCCGGTCGAGACCGCAGCCTGGCCGCACCGACCTTCGCCCCTGACGGTCTCTATTTCCTTGGCCCGTACTACGATCCGGCACTTGGTTTGCCCGAGCGCACACCGGCCTACGACTGGCTGCCCTGACCCATGACCTCCCACCGCACCCGGATCAAGATCTGCGGCCTGACCCGCGAGACCGACGTCGATGCGGCGGTGGCGGCGGGCGCCGATGCCCTCGGATTCGTGTTCTATGCGCACAGCCCGCGGGCGGTGACGGTCGAGCGCGCGGCGGCCTTGGCCCGCCGTCTGCCCCCCTTCGTGACACCGGTGGGTCTTTTCGTCAATGCCAGCGACCCTGAGGTGGCTGCGGCATGCCACGCGATCCCCACGCTGCTCCTGCAGTTCCATGGCGACGAGACGCCCCCCGAATGCGAACGGCATGCCCGCCCTTGGTTGCGGGCCGCGCGCATCTCCCCTGGCTTTGATTTGCTAGACTTTGCCCAGCAGTTCCACGGCGCCCAGGCCCTGCTGCTCGACGCGCATGTCGACGGCTACGGTGGCGGCGGAAAGGTCTTCGATTGGTCACTCATTCCCCGAGGCGTCAGCCTTCCGCTCGTTTTGTCTGGTGGGTTGAATCCTGCAAACGTGGGCGATGGGGTGCGGCAGCTGCGGCCCTGGGCCGTTGACGTGAGCTCCGGTGTCGAGAGCGCCAAGGGCATCAAGGATGCCGACGCGATGCACCGGTTTTGCGATGCCGTGAGGGAGGCCGACGCGCTTGGCGCCGGTATCCCGGCCTGACCGAGAACATGGACCCATGTTGAACTACCAGCAGCCCGACGCCAGGGGCCATTTCGGCCCCTACGGCGGCACCTTCGTCGCCGAGACGCTGATCCACGCCCTCGACGACCTCAAGGCCGTCTACGGGCGCTACCGCAACGACCCCGAATTCATCGCCGAGTTCAAGCATGAGCTCGCGCATTTCGTCGGCCGCCCCAGCCCCATCTACCACTGTGCCCGCACCAGCCGCGAGCTCGGCGGCGCGCAGATCCACCTCAAGCGCGAGGACCTCAACCACACCGGCGCCCACAAGATCAACAACACCATCGGTCAGGCGCTGCTGGCCCGCCGCATGGGCAAGCCGCGCGTGATCGCCGAGACCGGCGCCGGCCAGCATGGCGTGGCCACCGCCACCATCTGCGCGCGCTACGGTCTCGAGTGCGTGGTCTACATGGGCAGCGAGGACATCCTGCGCCAGTCGCCCAACGTCTACCGCATGAAGCTGCTCGGCGCCACGGTGGTGCCGGTGGAGAGCGGCAGCAAGACCTTGAAGGATGCGCTCAACGAGGCCCTGCGCGATTGGGTGACCAACGTCGAGAACACCTTCTACATCATCGGCACTGTGGCCGGGCCAGCCCCTTACCCCGAGATGGTGCGCGACTTCCAGCGGGTGATCGGCGATGAGTGCGTCGAGCAGATGCCTCCGATGATCGGCCGCCAACCCGATGCCGTGATCGCCTGCGTGGGCGGTGGCAGCAACGCGATGGGCATCTTCTACCCTTACATCCGCCACGAAGGCGTGCGGCTGATCGGGGTCGAAGCCGCCGGCCATGGGCTCGATTCCGGCAAGCATTCGGCCTCGCTGCAGCGAGGCATCCCCGGGGTCCTGCATGGCAACCGAACCTACCTGCTGCAGGACGCCAACGGCCAGATCACCGAGACGCACTCGATCTCCGCCGGGCTCGACTACCCCGGCGTCGGTCCCGAGCACGCCTATCTCAAGGACATCGGGCGGGCGGAATACGTCGGCATCACCGACGACGAGGCGCTCACTGCATTCCACCACCTGTGCCGCACCGAGGGCATCATCCCCGCGCTCGAGTCCAGCCATGCCCTGGCCTATGCCATGAAGCTCGCTCCCACGATGCGCCCCGACCAGCACCTGCTGGTCAACCTGAGCGGGCGCGGTGACAAGGACATCGGCACCGTCGCCGACCTGTCCCAAGCCGATTTCTACTGCCGACCGTCCTGCCGCGGGCAGAGCGTCAAGGGCAGCGCCTCCTCGGTGATCGAGGTGAAGCGATGAGCGCCCTCGATGGGGTCTCCGAAGACAGCGCTCTGACGTCTCCTTGGACGCCGACACGCCGCGACAGGAGGGCTGTCCAATGAGCCGCATTGCCGCCACTTTCCAGGCGCTGAAGGCCCAGGGCCGGACCGCCTTGATCCCCTACATCACTGCAGGCGACCCCTACGCCGACGCCACCGTCGAGATCATGCTGGCCATGACCGGCGCCGGCGCCAACGTGATCGAGCTGGGCGTGCCCTTCTCCGATCCGATGGCCGATGGCCCGGTGATCCAGAAGGCTTCCGAGCGTGCGCTCGCCAAGGGCATCGGCATGGCCCAGGTACTGGACATCGTGCGGGGTTTTCGACGCCAGGATGACCGCACGCCGATCGTGCTGATGGGCTATGCCAACCCGGTCGAGCGCTACGGCGTCGAGCGTTTCGTCGCCGACGCGGCGGCGGCGGGTGTCGATGGCGTGCTGGTGGTCGATTACCCGCCGGAGGAGTGCAAGGCCTTCGCGGCCCAGCTGCACACCGCCGGTCTGGATCCGATCTTCCTGCTGGCACCGACGTCGACCGAGCAGCGCATGAAGGAGGTCGGCCGCATCGCGACCGGCTATGTCTACTACGTTTCCCTCAAGGGCGTGACCGGCGCGGGCCACCTCGACGTGGACGAGGTGGCGCGCATGCTGCCGCGCATCCGCGAGCATGTGAAGGTGCCTCTGGGGGTGGGTTTCGGCATCCGCGATGCCGCCACGGCCAAGGCCTTGTCGGCCATGTGCGATGCCGTCGTGATCGGCTCGCGTCTGGTCCAGTTGCTCGAGGCCGAACCCCGCGAACGGGTGGCCGCCGCCGGGCGCGACTTCATGGCCTCGATCCGCGAGGCGCTCGACCAGGGTGTGGCGGGCTCCTGATGCCGCGGCACCAAATCCCCCCTGCAGGACAGGCGCACCGCGCCGTGGAGACAACATGAGCTGGCTCGAAAAACTGCTGCCACCCAAGATCCAGCCCACCGACCCGAGCGAGCGGCGCTCGGTGCCTGAGGGTCTGTGGATCAAATGCCCGTCTTGCGAGACGGTGCTCTACAAGACCGACCTCGAGCAGAACGACAACGTCTGCCCCAAGTGCGCCCACCACCACCGCATCGGTGCGCGCGCGCGGCTCGACAGCTTCCTCGATCCCGAGGGCCGCTACGAGATCGCGCAGGAGGTCGTGCCGGTCGATCCGCTGAAGTTCAAGGACAGCCGCAAGTACCCCGAGCGGCTGAAACTCGCCATGGAGGCCACCGGCGAGACCGATGCGCTGGTGGTCGTGGGCGGGGCCGTGCACACCGTGCCGGTGGTGGTGGCCGCCTTCGAATTCGACTTCATGGGGGGCTCGATGGGCTCGGTGGTCGGCGAGCGCTTCGTGCGCGGCGTTGAGACGGCGATCGAACAGAAGACCCCCTTCATCTGCTTCACCGCCTCGGGGGGTGCGCGCATGCAGGAGGGTCTTCTGAGCCTGATGCAGATGGCCAAGACCAACGCTTCGCTGACGCGTTTGGCCAAGGCGGGGTTGCCCTACATCAGCGTCCTGACCGACCCGACCATGGGTGGCGTCTCGGCGGGTTTTGCCTTCATCGGCGATGTCGTGATTGCCGAGCCGCAGGCGCTGATCGGGTTCGCCGGGCCGCGTGTGATCGAGAACACCGTGCGCGAGAAGCTGCCGGAGGGTTTTCAGCGCAGTGAATTCCTGCTGTCCAAGGGCGCGATCGACATGATCGTCGACCGCCGTGAGCTTCGCTCCAGCATCGCCCGGATGCTGGCCATGCTGCAGCGGCAGAGCGCGGACGCGGTCGCCTGAGCGGGCGGCTCGCTTGCCGTACCGCTTATTGCCCCGTTTGCTCTCATGCGTTAAGGCCGGGCTGAAGCCTCGCCACCAAGGCGGATTTGCCGACATTCCCTGGTGGATGTTCCCGGCCTCGGGGTGCCCTTCACGCCGCGCCCCCCTACCATCGGCCCCATGACCCTCCCGGCCAGCCTCAGCGGGTGGCTCGCGCACTGCGAGCGTCTGCACCCAGCAACGATCGATCTCACCCTCGTGCGGGTCGAGCGCGTGCGCGACCGCCTGGGGCTGGGCTTCAATTGCCCGGTCTTCACCGTGGCCGGCACCAACGGCAAGGGGTCGACCTGCGCCATGCTGGAGTCGATCCTGCGGCAGGCCGGCTACCGCACCGGCGTCTACACCTCGCCACACCTGGTGCGCTTCGAGGAGCGTTGCCGTATCGATGGTGAGGCGGTCGATGCAGCTGCGCTGCTGCCCCACTTCGAGGCCGTGGAGGCCGCTCGGCAGGGCGAGACATTGACCTACTTTGAATTCACCACCCTGGCCATCCTGAGGCTGATGGCCTCCCTGGGCCTCGACGCGGTGGTGCTGGAGGTCGGGCTCGGGGGCCGGCTCGATGCGGTCAACGCGATCGACGCCGACTGCGCCGTCATCACCTGCATCGACCTCGATCACATGGAGTTCCTGGGCCCCGACCGGGAGTCCATCGGCCGCGAGAAGGCCGGCATCCTGCGGTCCGGCCGCCCGGCCGTGCTCGGCGATCCGGTGCCACCCCAGAGTGTTCTTGACCACGCCCGGGCCATCGGTGCCGACCTGCGCTGCTTCGGCGCCGATTTCAATTACCGAGGCGACCGCCAGCAATGGGCCTGGGCTGGGCGCACGCGCCGCCACAACGCCCTGGCCTATCCAGCGCTGCGGGGTGCCAACCAGCTGATCAATGCCTCGGGCGTGCTGGCCGCGCTGGAGGCGCTGCACCACCGGCTGCCTGTCAGCGCGCAGGCCGTGCGCAGTGGTCTCGCCATGGTGGAGCTGCCAGGGCGTTTTCAGATCGTGCCCGGCGAGCCGACTCTTGTGCTCGATGTCGCTCACAATCCCCACGCGGTGGCGACCCTGGCTGAAAACCTCGACCAGATGGGTTTCTACCCGCGCACCCATATGGTGCTGGGCGCCATGAAGGACAAGGACATCGGCAGCATGCTCGCCCGCTTGATGCCGCTGGCCGACGCTTGGTACTGCGCCGACCTGCCCACCCCGCGCGCGGCCACGGCCGTCGAGCTTGAGGCTCTGTGCCGAGAGTCCCCTCCGGCGGGCGCCGGCGGAAGCCATGAGCGGCTCATCCAGTGCCACCCGAACCCCCGCTCGGCCCTGCTGGCAGCCCTCGATGCCGCCGACCCCGCTGATAGAATCGTCGTCTTCGGATCGTTCTATACCGTCGGCGGCGTGCTCGAAGGCGGGTTGCCGCGCCGGGCTGCCAAGCACCTTGGCTGACGCAGGCCTGGGACCGCGGTCCCAGGCCGCGAATCGCGGGCTCTTCCGGTGCCACCGAGGCCCGTTCCGCTCGTCTCGCTCCGGTATCAATTCATGGGTCTGCTGTCCTTCCTGAAACGCTCCTCGGACCGCCCGGTAACGTCTTTGTCGGAGCCCGCCCCGGTCGGTGACATGCGCCGGCGGGTTCGGCAGCGGCTGATGGGGGCCTTGGTGCTCGTGGTCCTGGCTGTGGTGGGCTTTCCGCTGATCTTTGACAGCCCCCCGCGGCCGGTCGCGCTTGACATCCCCATCGAGATTCCTGCCCGCGACAGCGTGACACCGCTGCCCGCGCCCGTGGCACAGCCTGCCGCCAGCGCGACGGGCGTGGTCTCGGCAGCGCCCATGCTGACCGAAACCGCAGCCGAGGCCGGCCGGGAGGTTCTGATGCTGCCGCGCGGCGCCTCGGCCCCGCCCGCCGCCGAATCGTCCGCGAGCGCGGTGGCTACTGCGTCGGCGTCGCCCACAACGGTGGCAGCGCGCACTGAGCCGGGCGCGGCAAAGACGGCTGAGGAAGCCGCAGAAAAAGGGACTGACAAGGGTTCGGAAAAAGGCGCAGAGAAGAACGCGGAGAAGAGCACGGACAAGGTCGCTGAGAAGGCGGTTGGCAAAGTCCCCGGCCCGGCGCCTGCCTCGGCAGCCGCCTCGCCCGCCAAGGCGCCGCAGGCTGGGGTTGCGGGGGTGGGCGCGTCGGCCCCGCCAGCCGAGGGCCGGTTCGTGGTCCAGGTGGGCGCCTTCAGCGAAGCAGCCTCTGCGCGCGAGGCGCGCCGCAAGCTCGAGAAACTGGGTCTGCGGACCTACACCCAGGTCGTGGAAACCGCGGCAGGCGCACGCACGCGGGTCCGTGCCGGCCCCTTCGGTGAACGTGCCGAGGCCGAGCGCGCGGCGACGCAGATCAAGCAGTCCGGCCTGCCGGCCGCGCTGCTCACGCTGTGAGCCTGGCCGGCGTCGGTTGGGTGGATTGGACCTTGTTGTCCATGCTGTGCGTGTCGACGGTGATCGGCCTGGTTCGTGGACTGCTCTACGAGGTGATGTCGCTGTTCGGTTGGGTCGTGGCCTATGTGGTGGCGCAGATGTGGAGCACCTCGGTGGCGCCACTCCTGCCCATCGGCAGTCCGGGCTCGGGCTTGAATGCGGCGGTGGCCTTCATGGCGGTGTTTCTCGCGGTGCTGCTCGCCTGGGGCCTGCTGTCCTGGCTGGTCCGAAAGCTCGTGCAGTCCTCCCCGCTCAACATCCTCGACCGGGCGCTCGGCGGGCTTTTCGGGCTGATGCGGGGACTGCTCTTTGCGCTGGCGATCGCCACAGCGGTGGGCATGACGCCCCTCTCCGGCGCGCCGGCCTGGCGAAGCTCGCACAGCGTCGCGCTGCTCGATCCGCTGCTGGCCGGGCTGAGGCCGCTCTTGCCAGAATCCATTCGTCGACACCTCCATGTGCCGAACGCCGACGCCCAATCGGGCGCCTGAGCGCCGAAGACTTCATTTCCCAGGGGAATCCTTTCATGTGCGGCATCGTTGGTGTGATCTCTAAGACGCCGGTCAATCAGCTGATCTATGACGCGCTGCTGCTGCTGCAGCACCGCGGCCAGGACGCCGCCGGCATCGTGACCGCCGGCCCGGACGAGCGCGGTACCAAGTTCTACATGCACAAGGCGCGCGGCATGGTGCGCGACGTCTTTCGCACCCGCAACATGCGCGGCCTGCTGGGCACCGTGGGGCTCGGCCAGGTGCGCTATCCAACCGCCGGTAACGCCTACAGCGAGGAAGAGGCCCAGCCCTTCTACGTCAATGCGCCCTTCGGTCTCGTGCTGGTGCACAACGGCAACCTGACCAACGCCGCGGTGCTGCGCGAAGAGCTGTCGATGATCGATCGCCGTCACATCAACACCGACAGCGACACCGAGGTGCTGCTCAACGTGCTGGCCCACGAGTTGGAGATGGCCGCTCGCGACCGGCCGCTCACCCCGGCGGTGATCTTCATGGCGGTCGGTGCTGTGCACCGGCGCATCAAGGGCTCCTATGCGGTCGTCTGCCTGATCGCCGGGCATGGACTGCTGGCCTTCCGTGACCCCTATGGCATCCGACCTCTGTGCCTGGGCGAGAGCGATGGGCCGAGCGGTCGCGAGGTCATCGTTGCCAGCGAATCGGTCGCGCTCGAGGGCACCGGCCACCGCCTGTTGCGCGATGTGGCGCCCGGCGAGGCGGTGTTCATCGATCTCGAGGGGCGAATTCACGCGCAGCAATGCGCGGCCAATCCGCAGCTCTACCCCTGCGTGTTCGAGTATGTCTACCTGGCCCGGCCCGACTCGATCATCGACGGTATCTCGGTCTACCAGGCGCGGCTCAACATGGGTGAGACGCTGGCCCAGCGCCTGATCTCGACCATGCCCCCGAGCGAGATTGACGTGGTCATTCCCATCCCGGAATCGAGCCGCCCCTCCGCCATGCAGCTGGCCCAGAAGATCGGCAAGCCCTACCGCGAGGGCTTCGTGAAGAACCGCTATGTCGGCCGCACCTTCATCATGCCGGGGCAGGGCATGCGCAAGAAGTCGGTGCGCCAGAAGCTCAACGCCATCTCCTCCGAATTCGCCGGTCGCAACGTGCTGCTGGTCGACGACTCCATCGTGCGCGGCACCACCAGCAAGGAGATCGTGCAGATGGCCCGCGAGGCGGGCGCCCGCAAGGTCTTCATGGCTTCGGCCGCGCCGCCGGTGCGATTCCCCAACGTCTACGGCATTGACATGCCGACCAAGGACGAGCTCGTGGCCCACAACCGCAGCATCGAGGAGATCCGCGAGTTCATCGGTGCTGACGCGCTGATCTACCAGGATGTGGCCGCGATGCGCCGGGCCGTCGGCTCGCTCAATCCCCAGCTGGCGGGCTTTGAGGCCTCCTGCTTCGATGGCGTCTACATCACCGGCGATGTGAGCGCCGCCGACTTCGCTGCGCTGGCTGCGCAGCGCAGCCTGCAGCTCGAGGGCGAGGACGATTCGCGCACCCGCCTGGCGCTGCAAAGCGCCGTGGAGGCTGGATGAGCGGCTCGCCAGATTCCAAGCGCCTGCCCCGGGTGGACTTGCCGCCCGATGTCCGCCCCGACACCCTGGCGGTGCGAGAGGGCCTGCCGCCCAGCCAGTACGGCGAGAACTCCGAGGCCCTGTTCCTGACCAGCAGCTTCGTCCACCCGGATGCCGCCACCGCCGCGGCGCGCTTTGCCAACGAAGAGGAAGCCTTCGTCTACTCGCGCTTCACCAACCCGACCACCATGATGATGGAGCGCCGATTGGCGGCGCTCGAGGGCACTGAGGCCTGCATCGCCACATCCAGCGGCATGAGTGCCATCCTGCTGCTGTGCATGGGCCTGCTGAAGGCGGGTGACCATGTGATTTGCTCGCGCAGCGTGTTCGGCGCGACGATCAAGCTGCTGGGTGGGGAGTTGGCGAGATTCGGCGTCGAGACCAGCTTTGTCTCGCAGACCGACGTGGCCGAGTGGCAGGCTGCGCTGAGGCCCACGACGCGGCTGCTTTTTGCCGAGACGCCCAGCAACCCGCTGACCGAGGTCTGCGACATCGCCGCGCTGGCCCAAGTGGCCCATGGCGCAGGCGCGCTGCTGGCGGTCGACAACTGCTTCTGCTCGCCCGCGCTGCAGCAGCCGGTGCGCTTTGGCGCCGACCTCATCATCCATTCGGGCACCAAGTACCTGGACGGCCAGGGCCGCGTGTTGGCCGGTGCGGTCTGCGGTCCGGCCGAGATCGTGGAGGGCCTGTTGGTGCCGTTGATGCGCAGCACGGGCATGAGTCTCTCGCCCTTCAACGCCTGGGTCGTGCTCAAGGGCCTGGAGACGCTGGGCATCCGCATGGCCGCTCAGAGCGAGCGGGCCCTGGCGCTGGCGCATTGGTTGGAGGCCCATCCGGCTGTGCAGCGCGTCTACCACCCCGGCCTGGCTTCACACCCCCAGCACGCGCTTGCGATGGCCCAGCAGAACGGCTGTGGCGGT
>CAISYQ010000194.1 GCA_903889735.1 uncultured Methylibium sp. | reverse complement strand
TCGAACACGAAGCTGGTGGTCTGGTAGATCGGCAGCGCCCGCGCGCCGGTGGCCGCATCGGGGATCTGTCCCGCGTGGATGGCCAGGGTCTCGGGGTGGAAGCGGCGGTCTGAGGTCATCTCGGACCTTAAACCGGCCGGCGCGCCGAGATGACGCCGGTGTTGACGCCCGCCCAGTTCAGGCCGCCAAAGAGGCGGCCGTGCTCGATCTTCACGCAGCGGTCCATCACGGCATCGAGGCCGGCGGCGCGGGCGCGGGCGGCTGCCGCCTCGTCCTTCACGCCGATCTGCTGCCAGAGGCATTTCGCGCCGATGGCGATGGCGCTGTCGGCGATGGGGCCCACGTCCTCGGTGCGGCGGAACACATCGACCATGTCGATCTTTTCCGGGATGTCCTCCAGGCGAGGGTAGCAAGGCTCACCCAGGATGCTCTCGTAGCGTGGGTTGACGGGGATCACGCGGTAGCCATGCTCCTGCAGGTACTTCGCCACGAAGAAGCTGGGCCGGTGCCAGTCGGCCGACAGGCCCACCACGGCGATGGTGCGGCAGGTCTTGAGGATGCGCCGCAGGCTGCTGATGTCGTCCACGCTCTGGCTCTTGTTCCGGCTGCAAAAAGACCTGAACCATACCCGATGGCCACTGCCGCGCCCACCCGGGCCGGCCCGGGTGGGCAGGCTGGGCAGGGGCCATCCAAGGGGGTCGCTGGTGGGGCGGACATGGGGGCATGGCGTCTTGGGGGCTGTCCTCGCAGCGGCAAGCTGGCCGGGACCCTCGTGGGCTGCAGTACACTTTTCCCAGTCAGGAGAGAGTTCCCCCGAGGAACCGCCGAAGGCGCAGAGGGTTTCCTCCAACGCTCAGGCAAAAGGACTGACAAGCGCTTCCTCAGGGAGGCGTCCTCACTGGAGAGAGGCTGCGACGTTGGCAGCCCACCGAAGGGGCAAGCGGAAGGGGCCATGGCGGCCCGCCGCCAATCTCTCAGGTACACCGGACAGCGAGGGCAGGCACCACCGTCACGGGTGGCCCCTATCGCCCTCGGAGTTTGCTGATGCCCGGTCCCGTCGTTTCCACCCCCCTGCTCCAGCGCACGCCCCTGCACGCGCTCCACCTCGAGCTGGGCGCCCGCATGGTGCCCTTCGCGGGCTACGAGATGCCGGTGCAGTACCCGGCTGGCCTGATGGCCGAGCACCGGCAATGCCGCGAGCGGGCCGCGCTGTTCGATGTCTCCCACATGGGCCAGATCCGCTTGCAGGCCCCCGATCTGGCCGATGCCGCCCGGGCGCTGGAGCGGCTGGTGCCGGCCGACCTGCTGGGCCTGGCGCCCGGCCAGCAGCGCTACGGCTTCTTCACCAATGCCCGCGGCGGCCTGCTCGATGACCTGATGGTCACGCGCCGCCCCGGCCCACCCGGGACCGCGAGCAGCGCCGACACAGGCAAGGGCTCTGGCGGGCACGGCGACCTGATGGTGATCGTCAATGCCGCCTGCAAGGCCGCCGACCTGGCGCACCTGCAGGCTCATCTGAACACCGACCTCCCCGCGGGTAGCGGGACGGGCGCCCCGGCCTCGCCGGTGGGGGGCGCCCCCCGCTGCCATGTCGAGCTGCTGGACAGCCTGGCCCTGCTGGCACTGCAGGGCCCGCTGGCGGTCACTGCGCTGGCGCGGCTGGCGCCGGGCGTGGCCGCACTCGGTTTCCTGACCGGTGGCTGGTTCCGGCTGCTGGGCCATCACTGCTTCCTGACCCGCTCCGGCTACACCGGCGAGGACGGCTTCGAGATCTCGGTTCCGGCCGACCATGCCGAGACCCTGGCCCGCGCCCTGCTCGCCCAACCCGAGGTCGCGCCCGCCGGCCTGGGCGCGCGCGACACCCTGAGGCTGGAAGCGGGCCTGTGCCTCTACGGCCATGACATCGGCCCCGACACCACGCCGGTCGAGGCCGCACTGGCCTGGGCCCTCCCCCCGGTCCGCCGGGTGGGCGGTGTGCGGGCCGGTGGCTATCCCGGCGCCGAGGTGATCGACCACCAGCTCGTCCAGGGGCCACCGCGGCGGCGCGTCGGGCTGGTCGGCACCGAGCGCGTGCCGGTGCGCGAGGGCGCACTGATCGTGGATGGCGCCGGCGCCGAGCTCGGCACGGTCAGCAGCGGCACGCTCGCGCCCACCGTCAATGCCGCCATCGCGATGGCGCGCCTGCCCCTCAGCCACACCGCCCTCGGCACCGAAGTCCATGCCGTGGTGCGCGGCAAGCGGGTGCCGATGCGGGTGACCGCCCTGCCCTTTGTGCCGCGCCGCTATGTGCGGGTCTGAGCGCTCCTGAAGCCAGGCCCCGCCGCCCCATCGCTCCCTCGCGCATCGCTCATCTCCCTTCCCGTTTTTCAAGCCTTCTTTTCCCGTTCCCCCTTCCCAAACCGGAGTCCCCCATGAGCATCCAGTACACCGCCGACCACGAATGGATCGACAGCGCCCACCCCGAGGCCGCCACCGTGGGCATCACGCTGCACGCGCAGGACGCGCTGGGCGATGTGGTCTTCGTTGACCTGCCCGAGATCGGCGCGCGCTTTGCCAAGGGCGAGGTGGCGGGCGTGGTCGAGTCGGTCAAGGCCGCGGCCGACCTCTACATGCCGGTCACCGGCGAGGTGGTCGAGGTCAACGAGGCGCTGCGGGCCGACCCCTCGCTGGCCAACAGCGACCCGCTGGCCTCGGGCTGGTTCTTCAAGGTCAAGCTCGAAGCGCCCGCCGAGCTCGAGGGCCTGATGGACGCCACCGCCTACGACGCCCTGCTCAAGACCCTGTGAGACCGGGGAGGCGACCAGCCACGAGCCGGTCGCCTCCTGCCTCAAACGCCCCACCGTCCACCCCCGGAGTCCGCCATGCTGATGCCCACCGCCCTGCCGCTCGCCACGCTCGAGAACGCCGAGGAGTTCGCCGCCCGCCACATCGGCGTGAGCGAGGCCGACGAGGCCCACATGCTGTCGGTGATCGGCAGCGCCTCGCGGCGCAGCTTGATCGAGGCCATCGTGCCGCGCAGCATTGCCCGGGCGCGCGGCATGAGCCTGCCGCCGGCCGTGGGCGAGGCGCAGGCGCTGGCGGAGCTGCGGGCGATCGCCGACCGCAACCAGGTGCTGCAGAGCTTCATCGGCCAGGGTTACCACGGCACCCACACGCCGGGCGTCATCCTGCGCAACGTGCTGGAGAACCCCGCCTGGTACACCGCCTACACGCCCTACCAGGCCGAGATCTCCCAGGGCCGGCTCGAGGCGCTGCTCAACTTCCAGACCCTGGTCTGCGACCTCACCGGCATGGCGATCGCCAACGCCTCCATGCTCGACGAGGCCACCGCCGCCGCCGAGGCCATGACCCTGGCGCGGCGCAGCGTCAAGGTCAAGGGCGCGCGCTTCCTGGTTGCGGACGACTGCCACCCGCAGACGCTGGAGGTGCTGCAGACGCGGGCCGAGCCCCTGGGCATCGAGCTGGCTGCCGCCCCCTTCGCCGCGCTGCCCGCGCTGCTGGCCGAGGGCGGCTGCTTCGGCCTGTTGGCCCAGTACCCCGGCAGCACCGGGGAGATCCCTGGCGCTGCCGCCTGGGCCGCGCTGGCCGCCGCCGCGCAGGCCCAGGGCGCCGCCCTCGTGGTGGCCGCCGACCCGCTGGCGCTGACCTTGCTGGCGCCCCCGGGCGAATGGGGCGCCGACATCGTCGTCGGCAGCACCCAGCGCTTTGGCATGCCCATGGGCGCGGGCGGCCCGCACGCCGCCTACCTGGCCTGCCGCGACGAGTTCAAGCGCTCCATGCCCGGCCGCCTGGTGGGCGTGAGCATCGACGCCCACGGCCAGCCCGCCTACCGCCTGGCCCTGCAGACCCGCGAGCAGCACATCCGCCGCGAGAAAGCCACCTCCAACATCTGCACGGCGCAGGTGCTGCCGGCGGTGGTGGCGAGCTTCTACGCGGTCTACCACGGCCCGCAGGGTCTCAAGCGCATCGCGCAACGGGTCGCCGCCTACACGGCGGTGCTGGCCAGAGGCCTGGAGGCCCTGGGCCTGCAACGGGTCAACGCCCACGCCTTCGACACCCTCACCCTCGAGACCGGCGCGGCCACCGAGGCGGTGCTGGCGCGCGCCCGCGCCGGCGGCGCCAACCTGCGCCGCGTCTCGCCAACCCAGCTGGGCGTGAGCCTGGACGAGACCACCTGCCGAGAGGACATCGCCCGGCTGTGGTCCTGGTTCGCGGCACCGGGGCAGGCCCTGCCCTCGCTCGCGGCCTTCGAGAAAGGCGCCGACCCGTTGATCCCCGACGGGCTCCAGCGCAGCAGCGCCTTCCTCACCCACCCGGTCTTCAACCGCCACCACAGCGAGACCTCGATGCTGCGCTACCTGCGCAGCCTCTCGGACAAGGACCTGGCGCTGGACCGCACCATGATCCCGCTGGGCTCCTGCACGATGAAGCTCAACGCCACCAGCGAGATGATCCCCATCACCTGGCCGGCCTTCGCCCAGGTCCACCCCTATGCCCCGGCCGAGCAGCTGGCGGGCTATGCCGAGCTCGACACACAGCTGCAGCGCTGGCTCTGCCAGGCCACCGGCTACGCGGGCGTCAGCCTGCAACCCAATGCCGGCTCGCAGGGCGAATACGCGGGCCTGCTGGCGATCCGCGCCTGGCATGCCTCGCGCGGCGAGGACTGGCGCGACACCTGCCTGATTCCCGAATCGGCCCATGGCACCAACCCGGCCAGTGCCCAGATGGCCGGCATGCAGGTGGTGGTGGTCAAGTGCGACGCCGAGGGCAACATCGACCTCGGCGACCTGCGCCTGAAGTGCGAGCAGCACCGCCCGCGGCTGGCGGCGGCCATGATCACCTACCCCTCGACCTATGGCGTGTTCGACCCGCAGGTGAAGGAGCTGTGCGCCCTGGTGCACCAGTTCGGCGGCCGGGTCTATGTGGACGGCGCCAACATGAACGCGCTGGTCGGCGTGGCGGCGCCGGGCGAGTTCGGCGGCGATGTCAGCCACCTCAACCTGCACAAGACCTTCTGCATCCCACACGGCGGCGGTGGCCCCGGCGTGGGGCCGGTGTGCGTGGTGGAGGACCTGGTGCCCTTCCTGCCGCGGGCGCCGGGATCGTCGCCGGCCTCCGGGAGCAGGGCCGTCGGGGCCGTCTCCGCGGCCGGACTGGTGGGCGTCGGGGCCGTCTCCGCGGCCCCGTGGGGCAATGCCGCCGTCCTGCCGATCAGCTGGATGTACATGCGCATGATGGGCGCGGCCGGCCTGACCGCCGCCACCGAGACCGCC
>CAISYQ010000193.1 GCA_903889735.1 uncultured Methylibium sp. | reverse complement strand
CGACGTGGCCGAGCTCACGCACCAGATGGAGACGCTGCTCGACAAGCTGCGCCGCCACGAGCTCGAGCCCACATCGCCGATGGTCGATGTGCTGCTCCAATCCGGCGACGCGCTGCGCTCGCAGCTCGCCGGGCACCAAGGTGCGGGCGGCGAGCCGGTCGACACCTCGGACCTGTTGGCGAGCTTTCGCGCCTTCGTGGCCCGCGAAGGCGTCCCGGCGCCGGCCGCCGCCGCGTCGCCTCCGGTGGTCGCAGCCGCATCCGCAGCTGAACCCGCACCCGCACCGACCGCCTCACCCTCGCTCACGGCCGAGGGACTGCGCGTGCTCGAGCTGACCCTGGGACCGCTCCCCAACCCGGAGCTGGCGGCCAGCGTCGTGGAGTTGTTCAAGGAGATCGAGGGCCTGGGCAGCATCGAGGCCGTCGATGGCGGCATGGCCCAGGACGGCCTGCGCCGCTTCAAGGTCACCACCGCCAGCAGCGACAACGACCTGCTGGACCTCTTCAGTTTCCATGTCTCGCGCGAGCAGGCCGCCTTCCTGCCCTGGGGTGGCGAGAACGTGGCGCCGGGCTACGGCTTCTTCAAGGACAACCCGGGGGCTCCGACCGAGACCCCGGCCCCGGTCGAGAACTACGGCTTCTTTGCTGGCGCGCCCGGCGCACCCGGCGCACCGCCCGCAACGCAAGCCGCGCCTGCCCCACACACCCCGGCCGCTGCGCCGGCACCTGTGGCCGAGGTCGTGAGCCCGCCCAAGCCGCCGCCCAACCGCCCCGACAAGGCCCCGGCGGCCACGCTGGAAGCGGCCACGGTGCGCGTGTCGATCGAGAAGGTCGACCAGCTGATCAACCTGATGGGCGAGCTCGTCATCACCCAGGCCATGCTCGCGCAGAACGGCCGCGCCCTCGATCCGGCCCTGCACCAGGGTTTGGTGGCGGGCCTGACCGCGCTGGACCGCAACACCCGCGATCTCCAGGAAGCGGTGATGATGATCCGCATGATCCCCATGGGCTCGGTGTTCAGCCGCTTTCCGCGCATGCTGCGCGACCTGGCCGCCAAGCTGGGCAAGCAGGTCGATTTCGTGACCCAGGGCGAGGCGACCGAGCTCGACAAGGGACTGGTCGAGAAGATCACCGACCCGCTCACCCACCTGGTCCGCAACAGCTGCGACCATGGCATCGAGAGTCCTGCCGAGCGGCTGGCCAAGGGCAAGCCGGAGACCGGCACCATCACCCTGTCCGCCAGCCACCAGGGCGGCAGCATCGTGATCGAGGTCAAGGACGACGGCAAGGGACTGTCGCGGGACAAGCTGCTGAAGAAGGCGCGCGAGCGCGGCATTGCGGCCCCCGACTCCATGCCCGACAGCGAGGTCTGGGCGCTCATCTTCGCGCCGGGCTTCTCCACCGCCGAGGTCGTGACCGACGTCTCGGGCCGCGGCGTGGGCATGGATGTGGTCAAGAAGAACATCACCTCCCTGGGCGGCACGGTCGAGATCGATTCGGCCGAGGGCTTCGGGATGCGGGTCGCCGTCCGGCTGCCGCTGACCCTGGCCATCATGGACGGCATGAGCGTGGGTGTGGGCGGCGAGGTCTACATCCTGCCGCTGTCCAGCGTGATCGAGAGCTTCCAGGTCGAGGGCGATTCGGTCAGGACCATCGGGGGCAACGGCCGCGTGGTCGAGGTGCGCGACGAGTACATGCCGGTGCTGGACCTGGACCGTGTGTTCCAGGTGCCCCGCAAGGCCGAGGCGCCGGCCCAGGGGATCATGGTCGTGGCCGAGGCCGATGGCTCGCGCGTCGCGCTGCTGGTGGACGAACTCCTCGGGCAGCAGCAGGTGGTGGTGAAGAACCTCGAAGCCAACTACCGCAAGGTCCAGGACATCTCCGGCGCCACCATCATGGGGGATGGCCGCGTGGCGCTCATCCTCGACGTCGGTTCGCTGGTGCGCCGCGCGCGGCACTGACCCGAAATCCGAAGGAAATTGACAATGAACTCGATACTGGGCCTGATGCGCCGCTTCTCGATCCGAGCGAGGATGCTGGGCGCGATCCTGATGGTGCTCTT
>CAISYQ010000192.1 GCA_903889735.1 uncultured Methylibium sp. | reverse complement strand
TCCGGCGTGATCCGACCTGCGCGAATTGCCTTGTGAACAGCGGTGTCGGTCACACCACGGTGACGGGCGTAAGCGCGAATCGAAATGCCCATTTTGAGAACCGGTTGCCCCTTCAATCATTAGTTCGTCATTCACTCGAAATCAGCTTGGCTTCTCTCTGGAACAGCGCGTTCATACGGACGTCATCAACACCATCAAAGGACGCAGCAATGAGCAAGCTCGAACAACTCCTGACCCAGATCGCGCAAAGCAAGCTGGGCATCGAAACCCTGGAAACCCGCAAGTCGGACAGCCTCGACTTCCACGACGTGGCGGTTTGGTGCCTGCGCGACGCCCTTGAAGCCGCGTTCAACGCAGGCGTCGAACAGGGCCGCAAGGCGGCGAAGTCGGACAAGGCCAACAACTGATCAAGAACCGTCGAAGCCAAGCAGAAAGCGCTTGGCTTCACTCCCGAACAGCGCGTTCATCACGTCACCCCATCAACCCCTCCGAAGGAGAAGCAAATGACCACCACCCAACTGACCCCGGCGCAGCACGCGATCCTGGCCTACGCCCTCGAACACACCGACGGCAAGATCGACTGGTTCCCCGAAAACATCAAAGGCGGGGCACGCAAGAAGGTGCTCGATGGCCTTTTCAACCGCGCGCTGATCACCTCCGACGGCACCCACTGGTTCGTTGCAGCCGAGGGCTACGACGCGATGGGGCGCGCCCGGCCTGCGCCTGCGCCAGTGACCGCCGACTCCGAACTCGACGCAGCCGTGACGGCAGCCGAGGCCACGTGGGCGCAAGAAAAGGCGGCCGCCAAACCTCGCACCCGCGAGAACAGCAAGCAGGCCACCGTGATCCAGATGCTGCGGCGCCCCGAAGGGGCAACGGTGCAGCAGATCTGCGAGACCACCGGCTGGCAGGCGCACACGGTGCGCGGCACCTTTGCCGGAGCCTTCAAGAAGAAGCTTGGCCTGACCATCGTCTCGGACAAGGCCCAAGGTGGCGAGCGGGTCTACCGGATCGCCGCAGAAGCCTGATCGCCACGCCAACACCCAGGAGAACATCCATGAGCACCATGACCATCACCATCGAACGCACCCCGCGCACCCTGCAGTTTGGCGACACCACCTTCCAGGTCGAGGAGTTGAGCGTCCGATTGCCGTTTGCCCGCAAGCCTGCCGACTTGGACGAAGTTGGCGGCCAGGGTCAGACCAAGGTCTATGTCACCGAGACCAAGGAACTGACCGTCGGCGAGTTCGATGCCTTTGCCCGCAGCCTGTTGGTATCGCGCGACTGGCTGCGCGGCAAAGGTGGCGGCACCGGCGACGGCTATCTTTGCGTCGAGGTCACCGCACCGGGGCGCCCCTACCTTTACGTGAATCCAGAGGGCGGTGACTACGCCCGGTACGTGGCCCGTCTCGGGTAATCGAAATAGATTGAGAAAGAAGCCAAGGACAGCTTGGCTTCTCAATCGAACAGCGCGTTACTACGGGTGTCGCAACGATCAACCCCAAGGAGCCAGAGATGAACACCAACCAACAGATCCCCGCCACCCAGAACGAAGCCTGGGGCTTCTGGGGC
>CAISYQ010000191.1 GCA_903889735.1 uncultured Methylibium sp. | reverse complement strand
GTGGTTGCGGGCACGTCGGAGACGCGAAAGCCCCGCAGCAGCACGATGGACATCTCGAAGGCGATCACCGCGCCGATCACCAGCGCCAGCGGCAGGTGGCGGCGCGCGCCGTGCCTGAGGGTGTCGGTGTTGTCGTCGAGCATCATCACAACGAAGAGGAACAGCACCATGACCGCGCCCACGTAGACCAGCACCAGCGTGATGGCCAGGAATTCAGCATGCAGCAGCATCCACACGCAGGCGGCATTGAAGAAGGCCAGCACCAGGAAGAGCGCCGCATAGACCGCACTGCGCGCCGTGATCACGCGGTAGGAGGCGAACAGCAGGATGCCTGCAAAGACGTAGAAGAGCGAGGTCTCGGTGGTCATGGTGTGTGAACCGCAGCCAGGGGTGGTGCGCCGCGGGTGAGCGGCGACGGCACCTCATCGGTAGCGAGCGTCCGCCTCCTTGTTGGCTGCGATCTCGCGCTCGTAACGGTCGCCCACCGCGAGCAGCATGTCCTTGGTGAAATACAGGTCACCGCGTTTCTCGCCGTGGTACTCGAAGATGTGCGTCTCGACGATCGAGTCCACCGGGCAGCTTTCCTCGCAGAAGCCGCAGAAGATGCACTTGGAGAGGTCGATGTCGTAGCGGGTGGTCCGGCGCGAGCCGTCGTCGCGAACCTCGGACTCGATCGTGATCGCCATCGCCGGGCACACGGCCTCGCAGAGCTTGCAGGCGATGCAGCGCTCCTCGCCGTTCTCGTAGCGGCGCAGCGCGTGCAGGCCGCGAAAGCGCGGCGACATCGGCGTCTTTTCCTCGGGAAACTGGATCGTCATCTTGCGCTGAAGCGCGTGACGGCCCGTGAGCTTCATGCCCTTGAGCAACTCCAGCAGGAAGAAGGTGCTGAAGAATTCCTTGATCGAAGCGACGGCGGACATGTTCGCTCCTCAGTTCCAGATGTTCCAGGGGGACTGGATCCACAGCCCCACCACGACCAGCCACACCAGCGTGATCGGGATGAAGATCTTCCAGCCCAAGCGCATGATCTGGTCATAGCGAAAGCGCGGGAAGGTGGCGCGCACCCAGAGGAACAGGGTCGCGACCACGAAGGTCTTGAGTCCCAGCCAGATCCAGCCGGGGATGGCATTGAACAGCGCGCTGTCCAGGGGGGGCAGCCAGCCGCCGAGGAACATCACCGCCGCCAAGGCCGACACCAGGATCATGTTGGCGTACTCGGCCAGGAAGAACATGGCGAAGGACATGCCGGAGTACTCGACCATGTGGCCGGCGACGATCTCGGATTCACCCTCGACCACGTCGAAGGGATGCCGGTTGGTCTCCGCGATGCCCGAGATCACATAGACCGCGAAGATGGGCAGCAGCGGCAGCCAGTTCCAGCTGAGGAAATTGAGGCCCATGCCCGCGAAGTAGCCGCGGTCCTGCGACAAGACGATGCCACTCATGTTCAGCGTGCCCGACACCATCAGCACCACCACCAGGGCGAACCCCATGGCGATCTCATAGCTGACCATCTGCGCGGACGCCCGCAGCGCGCCCAGGAAGGCGTACTTCGAGTTGGAGGCCCAGCCGGCGATGATCACGCCGTAGACCTCCATGGAGGTGATGGCCATCAGGAAGAGCAGACCGGCGTTGATGTCGGCCAGCACGATCTCAGGCCCGAAAGGCACCACCACCCAGGCCGCCAGGGCCGGCATGATGGTCATGACCGGGCCAAGCAGGAAGAGCGTCTTGTTGGCCGCGGTCGGGAGGATGATCTCCTTGAAGACCAGCTTGACCGCATCGGCGATGGGCTGCAGCAGGCCCAACGGCCCGACGCGGTTGGGACCCACACGGATCTGCGACCAGCCGATGGCCTTGCGCTCCCACAGCGTGAGATAGGCCACGCACAGCATCAGCGGCAGGATCAGCGCCACGATCTTGATCAGCGTCCAGGCCACCGGCCAGGCGCCGCCGAGGGCGCCGCTGCCCCACTGGTTGAAGGTCTCGATCATCGTGTCCGCCTCAGGCCTTCTCGACCGCGATCGGGCCGAACATGGGGCCCAGACCCGCCGTGAGTGGATGGCCAGCCGGCACGCGCACGGCGGTGTCGGCCAGCGTGGCATCGTGATACGCCTCGATCCTCAGGCTCCCCCTCCCCTGGCTCACCTGCACATCGTCACCGGCGCTCAGGCCCAACCGATGCCAGAGCACGGTCGGCAGGCCGGCGCGGGGCGGCTTGGCGTCTGCCGTGGCCTGCAAGGCGGGTGCGCGGCGGGACAAGGCATCGCTGCTGTAGATCGGCACATCGGCGATGCGCTCGAGCGATGGTGCGCTCGACGCGTCGAGGGCCACGGCCGCCAGGACCGCCGCGGCAGGAGGCGCGCCGTGGGCCAAGCGCGCGGGCAGCGTCGACAGGTCGCCGAGCGCCTGCGCCTTGACCTCGTCGGCCGTCTCAAAAGCGAACCCTTCGATGCCCAGCATCGTGCCCAGCACCCGCAGCAGCTTCCAGGCTGGCCTTGCGTCGCCGCGCGGCTTCACCACGCCGTGGAAGCCCTGCACCCGGCCCTCTGCATTGATGAAGGTGCCGGCGGTCTCGGTGAAGGGTGCGATGGGCAGCAGCACATCGGCGTGGTCGCTGTTGGCACTGCGGAAGGCGCTCAGGGACACCACCATCTCGGCCCCGGCGAGCGCGGCCGCAGCGCGCACCGGATCGGCCGCGTCGAGCACCGGCTCGGCGTTGAGCAGCAGGTAGGCCTTGAGCGGTTGGTCCAGCATCTGCGCGGCGTTCAGGCCGCCTTGCTGGGGCTGGGCACCGACCAGCTGGGCGCCGACGGTATTGCCCGCCTCGCCCAGGAAGCCGCAGCTGGCCCCCGTGTGCTCGGCGATGAACCGTGCGAGCACCAACAGCTGCCCGGCCTGGGGATGCTGCGCGGCCGCATGGCCCAGCAGCACGGCCTTGTGCTGTCCGCCCAGGAGCGAGTCGGCCGCGGCTTGGGCCGCTTGGTCGGGCTCGATCGAAATCGGGGGGACCACGCCCTTGGCGGCTGCAACCGCGGCGGCCAAGCGGGCCAGGGCCGCAACCCAGCCGCTGGGGGCCACCACCAGGTGTTGCTTCACCGGCAGCAGCCAGTCTTCTGCCAGCGCCTGCAGGCTGATGAGCTGTGCGCCTCGCTTGGCGGCCTGTCGCAGCCGCTGCGCGAGCAGCGGGTGGTCCTTGCGCAGGAAAGAGCCGACGACCAAGGCGCGGTCCAGCGTCGACAGCGACGCGATGCTGCGGCTCAGCCAGTGCACCTGGCCTGCGGCTTCGAAATCAGCGTGCCGCAGACGGTGGTCGATGTTGTCCGAACCCAGCCCACGCACCAAGCGTCCGAGCAGGTGAAGCTCCTCGACCGTGCTGTGCGCGGTGGCCAGGGCGCCGATGGCAGACGCCCCGTGATCGGCCCGGATGGACTTGAGCCCATTGGCCACGTACTCCAGCGCCGCCGTCCAGCTGACCGTCTGCCACTGGCCGCCCTGCTTGATCATGGGCTCGGTCAGGCGGTCTTCACCGTTCAGGGCTTCGTAGCTGTAGCGGTCGCGGTCGGCGATCCAGCATTCATTGACCGCCTCGTTCTCGAGCGGCACCACGCGCATGACCTGCTGGCCCTTGACCTGCACGATCAGGTTGGCGCCCAGGCTGTCATGTGGGCTCACCGACTTGCGGCGCGACAGCTCCCAGGTCCGGGCGCTGTAGCGGAAGGGCTTGCTGGTGAGCGCACCGACCGGACAGATGTCGATCATGTTGCCCGAGAGCTCGGAATCGATCGTGTCGCCTGCGACCGTGGTGATCTCGCTGTGCTCGCCGCGGTGGATCATGCCCAGCTCCATCGTGCCGGCCACCTCCTGGCCAAAGCGCACGCAGCGGGTGCAATGGATGCAGCGGCTCATGTCCTGCATGCTGAGCAGCGGGCCCACGTCCTTGACGGCGACCACGCGCTTTTCTTCGGCATAACGCGAATTGGAAGCGCCGTAGCCCACAGCCAAATCCT
>CAISYQ010000190.1 GCA_903889735.1 uncultured Methylibium sp. | reverse complement strand
GGGCTGTGTGTTGGTAGGCGCGATTGGACTCGAACCAACGACCCCCACCATGTCAAGGTGGTGCTCTAACCAGCTGAGCTACGCGCCTGTAAAAGCGACCGCAGTGTAGCACCGGCCTGCCGCTGGCCTGGGCCCGGAGCGACGGGCCAAGGTGGACCTGCGCGGGCCGGTGCGGGCCTTCAGCGCCGCCGTGCGCTGCGCACACCCTCGATGCGGCAGGCGCTGGCCAGCACGCGGGGCAGGCGCGAGGCGTCGCTCACCTCCACGGTGAAACCCATCGAGGCCAGGCCGCGGTGGGACTGGGTGCGCACGCCCACCACGTTGATCTTTTCCTTGGCGAAGAGCTCCGAGAGATCGCGCAACAGGCCCTGGCGGTCGTTGGCCTCGATGCTGAGATCGACCGGGTAGACGGCCTCGGTGCCCGCGCCGCCCGGACCGGCCTTGCGGTCCTTGCCGCCTCCCCCGCCCGCGCCCCAGGCCACCGCGATCACGCGCTCGGCACCGCGGGCGGCCATCTGGCGGAAGTTGGGGCAATCGGCGCGGTGGATCGCCACGCCGCGGCCGCGGGTCACATAACCGCCAATCGCATCGGGGGGCGCAGGCCGGCAGCAGCGCGCCAGGTTGGTCATCAGCGACTCCACGCCCACCACCAGCACGCCGCCCCGGGGCACGGCCTCGGTCGCCGTCCCTCGGCTCAGGCGCTGCGCGAGCAGGGCATCGGCATCAGGCGGCGGCTCGGGTGGCCTCAGCAGCTGCTCAATGTGGCGCAGCGAGAGCTCATCCTTGCCGACCACCTCGAACAGCGCCTCGGCGTTGCGAAAACCGAGCTGCCCGGCCAGGTCGTCATGCCGCAGGGCCGTGCGGCCCTCGCGCTGCAGCAGCTTCTCCACCGCCTCGCGGCCGCGGGCGATCGTCTGGACCTGGGTCTGGGCGTTGAACCAGGCCCTGACCTTGGCCCGGGCGCGCGTGCTGCGCAGATAACCGAGTTCGGCATTGAGCCAGTCCAGCGAGGGCCCCCCCTCCTTGGCCGCGACCACCTCCACCGTCTGGCCGCTGGCCAGGCGGGTGTGCAGCGGCAGCATGGCGCCGTCGACGCGCGCGCCGCGGCACCGGTGGCCGAGGTCGGTGTGCAGCGCATAGGCGAAGTCCAGCGCGGTGGCGCCGGCCGGCAGCTCGATCACCGCAGCCTGCGGCGTGAAGACGTAGATGCGGTCATCGAACAGGCCTTCGGACGCGCCGACCGCCGCGGCCGGTGCGGCCAGATCCCGCTCCCAGGCCAGCAGCTGGCGCAGCACGGCCTTGCGTGCCAGCGCGACCTGGTCCTCGAAGCCGCCCGCCGCGCTCACCCCGGCATAACCCCGCGCGCCGGCCTCCTTGTAGGCCCAGTGGGCGGCCACGCCGCTCTCCGCATGCTCGTGCATGGCGGCGGTGCGGATCTGGATCTCGATGGCGCGGCCCTGGGTGTCGCGCACGATGGTGTGCAGCGATTGGTAGCCATTGGGCTTGGGCCGTGCGATGTAGTCATCGAACTCGTCGGGCACCGGCGCCCAGAGGTCGTGCACCGCGCCCAGCGCCGCATAGCAGGCCGGCACGTCATCGACGATCACCCGCAGCGCCCGCACATCGAGCACCTGATCGAAGTCCAGCTGCTTGCCCTGCATCTTCTTCCAGATGCTGACGATGTGCTTGGGCCGGCCCTGGACCTCGCAGCGCAGGCCGGCGGCCTGCAGCGCCTGCGCCAGGGCGGCGCGCGCCGCGGCGATGAACTGCTCACGCTCCATCCGGCGGGCGTCGAGCAGCACGGCGATGCGGCGGTAGTCCGCGGGCTGCAGGAAGCGGAAGGCCAGGTCCTCGATCTCCCACTTGATCTGCCAGATGCCCAGGCGGTTGGCGAGCGGCGCAAACACCTCCATGGACTCGCGGGCCAGCGCCGGCGGGCAGGGCTGCTTGCTCGCCGCGTAGTGGCGCAGCGTCTGCAGGCGCGAGGCCAGCCGCAGCAGCACCACCCGCAGGTCGCGCGAGAAGGTCAGCAGCATCTTGCGCACCCGCTCCACCTGCGCGGCCTGCTGGGCAGGGTCGGGCGTGGCATCACTGCCCGGGCCGCTGACGGCACCCAGGGCCTCGCGGGCGCTGCGCTGCACCTGCACCAGCTTGTGGGTGTGCGCTACCAGGCTGGCATAGCCCGCGCCATAGGCCTTCGCGATCACCTCCTCGGGGCGGGCCAGGTATTCGGCGGTGTAGACGAGGTAGGCGGCCGCACGCATCGAGGGCGCCGCACCGATGGCCTCGAGGATGGCGGCCACGCCGTCGGCATGGGCGAGCGCCTCCTCGCCGGTGTCGAAGCGCTCGTCCGCCAGCAGCGGCTGCGCAAAGGCCCGGGCGCGGACCAGCATGTCCTCCTCGGCCCGGGCCGCTGCCTCGGGGGAGGCAGCCACGCCGCCGGGCGCCCCATCCTCCAGGCCATTCACACCCCCCGCGAGCCGAACGATGGCGGACGCATCCGGCATTCCGGCAGGACGCGGCGCCCCCCCCGTCACCGTCGGCGGTCCGATCGACGCTGGGGCGCCGGTCTTCATGCCTGCGCCAGGAACTCCCGCACCAGCGCCACCTGGTCGTCGGCCACCAGCGTGGGGGCGTGACCGATACCGGGCAGCTCCACCAGCCGCGCGCGCGGCCCGCGTGCCGTCATCGCCACCGCGGTCTCGTGCGAGAGCAGGTCGGAGTCGGCACCGCGGATCAGCAGGGTCGGGCAGGTCAGCGCGTCATAGCGTTGCCACAGCAGCCCCTCGCCAGCGGCCGCCAACTCGGGCGTCAGGGCCTTGAAGGGCAGCGCCATGCGCGGGTCGTAGTGGGGCACGAAGCCCTCCCCCTGCGCGTCCTGCACCACCCTCATCTGCGGGTGGCACAAGGCCAGCCACTGCTCGCGGGTGTGCGGCCCGAAGCTCGAGGAGATGCTCCAGAGGTAATCGGCGGCCGCCTCCCGGGATGCAACCCGCAGCGGCGCGCCCAGGTAGGTGCCGATGCGCTGCAGGGCCTCGGCGCGCAGCGCGGGTCCGACGTCGTTGAGCACCAGCCGCCGCACCAGCGAGCCGCCCTGCCGGTCGCGCAGCGAGGCCAGCCCCAGGCCGATCAGGCCGCCCATCGAGGTGCCGACCCAGTCGACCTGGGCCACGCCCAGGCGAGCGATCAGCGCCACCATGTCGGACACATAAGTGGGGATTTGGTAACCCATGGGGTCGGCCAGCCAGTCGGACTGGCCGCGGCCCACCACGTCGGGGCAGACCACGCGGTAGTCAGCGGCCAGGGCCCGGGCCAGG
>CAISYQ010000189.1 GCA_903889735.1 uncultured Methylibium sp. | reverse complement strand
CCGCCGGCACTCGAGCGGCTGAACGGGCACATGATCGCGGATTCGGGTGCGGCCTGCGCACAGCGGCTGAAGAGTCCTCACGCGATCCCTCAAGGAGGCAGGCCGGGCGCCAGCGGGGCCGCGGGGGCCGTCAGACCAGGACACCGCCGGGCCGCTCCCCAGGTTTCCTGCGCCCCCTCGGGGGGCAGGCCGGGCGCCAGCCGGCCGTGGGGGCCGTCAGATCCCCAGCGGATCCACATCCACCGCCCAGCGCAGCAGGCCCTGCTGCTCGGGGCGGCGGGCCTGGAGGGCGGGTGTCCAGGCGGCCAGGAAGCGCTGCAGCGCCGGCCGCGAGGCCGACTCCACCAGCATCTGGGCGCGCTCCACGTCGGCCACCTTCTGCACCGGCAGCGGCACCGGCGGGTAGAGCAGCACCTGGTCGGCGCCCTCGAGCCCGGCGGCGGCGTCGCTGGCCGCCTGCAGCCAGGCCTGGGCCACCGGTTGGCTGCGGGCATCGGCGCGCAGCAGGGCCAGGTGGGCGTAGGGCGGCAGGCCGGCGCTGTGCCGCTCGGCCAGCTGGCGGGCGGCGAAGGCGATGAAGTCATGGCCCCGCAACGCCGCATAGAGGGGGTGCTGCGGATGCCAGGTCTGCACCCAGAGCTCGGCGCGGGCCGCCTGCCCGGCGTCGCGCCCGGCCCGCCCGCCCGCCTGCAGCAGCAGCGCAAACAAGCGCTCGGGCCCGCGGAAATCGCTGCTGAACAGCGCCGCGTCGGGGTTGACCGCGGCCACCAGGGTGATGCGCCGGAAGTCGTGGCCCTTGGCGATCATCTGGGTGCCGACCAGCACGTCCACCTCGCCGGCGTGCACCCGCGCCAGCTCGGCCTCCAGCGCCCCGGCCTTGCGGGTGGTGTCGGCATCGATGCGACCGACGCGCGCGCCAGGCAGCAGCGCGGCGAGCTGCTCCTCCAGCCGCTCGGTGCCGCGGCCCACGGGCTGGATATCGGCGTTGCCGCAGGCCGGACAAGCGCGCGGCACCCGCTCGGCGAGGCCACAGTGGTGGCAGCGCAGTGTGCGGTCGCTCTTGTGGAACACTCGCCAGGCGCTGCAGTGGGCGCATTCGCTCTTCCAGCCGCATTCGGTGCAATGGAGCACCGGCGCATAGCCGCGGCGGTTCAGGAACAGCAGGCTCTGCTCGCCCCGCTCGAGACGCTCGCGCAACGCGGCCAACAGCGCGGGCGCCAGCCCGGCGCCGGACTGCAGCTGCTCGCGGACCACGGCGCCGAGGTCGAGCAGCCGCACCACCGGCAGCGCACCACCCCCGATGCGGCTGGGCAGGCTCAGCCGCCGGTAGCGACCGGCGCCCCCCTCGGCCACCGGCAGCGCGTTGTGCCAGGTCTCGAGCGAGGGCGTGGCCGAGCCCAGCAGCACCGGCACCCGCTCGATGCGGCCGCGCACCACCGCCAGGTCGCGGGCCGAATAGCGCGCGCCCTCCTGCTGCTTGTAGGAGGGGTCGTGCTCCTCGTCGATGACGATCAGCCCCAACCGCGGCAGCGGCGCGAACACCGCCAGCCGCGTGCCCAGCACGAGGTCGGCCTCGCCCAGCAGCGCCATCAGCCAGTGCTTGAGACGCTGAGCGGGCGTGAGGCCGCTGTGCAGCGACACCAGCCGCCGCCCCGGAAAGCGCTCGGCAAAGCGGGCCTCGAGCTGGGGTGTGAGGTTGATCTCGGGCACCAGCACCAGCGCCTGGCGGCCGGCCTCGAGCGCGCGGGCGGCCTCGCGCAAGTAGACCTCGGTCTTGCCGCTCCCGGTGCTGCCATGCAGCAGGGTGACGCCCGGGTGGCCGCCATCGGGCCGCGGCTCGGCCAGGGCGGCGAGCGCCGCCGCCTGCTCGGCGCTGGGCTCGGGCACGCAGACCGCCCCGGTGCCGGCGTCGGGCGAAGCGGCGGCAAGGCGGCTGCGCAAGCGCGCGACGCGCCGCACGAGGGTGGGCGCGTCCAGCGTGCGCAGTTCGGGCGGCAGCACCGACATCGCCACCTCGCCCGGGCTGCGCCGGTAGTAGGCCGCACTGAACGCGACCAGCTCGCGCCAGGCGGCAGGCAGCGGCGGCAGCGCCCCGAAGACCTCGATGACTTCGCGCAGCTCGGCATCCTGCAGCGCTTCGCGGTCCGGGGAAGGCGCGGCATGCCAGACGATGCCGGGCACCTCACGCCGGCCCAGCGGCACCCGCACCAGGGTGCCGGGCGGCAGCGGGCGCTCGCTCAGGTAGTCGAGCCAGGCCGGCAGGCCACTGTGGGGCGGCGCATCGACGGCCACCACCACCCGCGAACGGTCGCCGCGGCCGGATTCGGGCAGACCAGCGCCAGGGATCCCGCTGGAGGCTTCGGCGTCCAGGCTGCCGCACCCATCAGCGGGCAGGCGCTCGGCGCGTTCGGCAGACCGCCCTCCGACCGGTGGCGGCAATGCCTTGGACGAGCGACGGACGGGCCGGGGAGGGATCGATTTGGCCAAGAAAGCTCAAGTCCACATCAAGGAAAACTGCCAAGTGCTTGATTCATAGACCCTTTCCAAGCTGTCCACTCGATCTGTGGATAACTTTGTGGGAAACCTGCCGAGACCGCGGCTAAATCCTTGCCGGCGCTGGGTTCCGGCTGGATTGCGTCATTTCAAGGCAGCGGAGAGCGTCTATATGAATCAAGGACTTAGCGCACCCCATGCCAAAGGGCTCATTGCACCGCAGCAGCAGGGTCTTGGTGCGCTCGCTGCCCGTCTGGTGGGGATAAGTCAGCGCCCGCTACGATCAACCGAGGGTAAACCCTCTTGCCTGAGACAGGTCTTCAGGCAGCGGCCAGGCGCTGCCGGCGAGAGATCTCGTGCACCGCATCGACCAGCACCGTCACATGATCCGGCGGCGTGAACTGGCTGATGCCATGGCCGAGGTTGAACACATGGCCAGAGCCCGCCGAGGGCGGGCCGTAGCTCTGCAGCGTGGCCTCCACCTCGGCGCGGATGGCCTCGGGCGGGGCGAAGAGCACGTTGGGGTCGAGGTTGCCCTGCAGCGCGACCCGGTCGCCAATGCGGGCGCGGGCCTGGCCAAGGTTGACCGTCCAGTCCAGGCCGACGACGTCGCAACCCGTCGCCGCAATGGCGTCGAGCCACAGGCCGCCACCCTTGGTGAAGACGATGTGGGGGATGCGGCAGCCCTCATGCTCCTTCTTCAGCTGGCGCAGCACGCGCTCGGTGTAGGCCAGGCTGAAACGCTGGAAGGCGCCGTCGGCGAGCACGCCGCCCCAGCTGTCGAAGACCATCACGGCCTGCGCGCCGGCCTCGATCTGGGCGTTGAGGTAGGCGGCCACGGCATCGGCGTTGACCGCGAGGATGCGGTGCATCAGGTCGGGCCGCGAGTACATCATGGTCTTGACCAGGCGGTAGTCGTCGCTGCCACCGCCCTCGACCATGTAGCAGGCCAGCGTCCAGGGACTGCCGGAGAAACCGATCAGCGGCACCCGGCCGGCCTTGACGCCGCCGACGTCGGTGACGAGCGCGCGGCGGATCGACGCCACGGCGTCGAATACGTAGCGCAGCTTCTCCATGTCGGGCACCTCGAGGCGGGCGACATCGGCCTCGTCCTTGAGCGGGCGGGCGAAGCGCGGGCCCTCACCCTGGGCAAAGGACAGGCCCAGACCCATGGCGTCGGGCACGGTGAGGATGTCGCTGAAGAGGATGGCCGCGTCCAGCGCGTAGCGGTCCAGCGGCTGCAGCGTCACCTCGGTGGCGTAACCGGGATTCGTGGCCAGCCCCATGAAACTGCCTGCGGTCGCGCGCGTGGCGCGGTACTCCGGCAGGTAGCGGCCGGCCTGGCGCATCAGCCAGACGGGCGTGTGGTCGGTCGGCTGGCGCAGGCAGGCGCGCAGGAAGGTGTCGTTGTGCAGTTGCGGCAGCTTCATGGCCACCATTGTGGCAGCGTCTCTTGGACACCTCGGACCCCGCGTCGACCACCGCATGGCCCGTCCATCCCCCTCATCCATCCGCACAGGAGCCGTGGTTGCCGTGCAGAATCGATCGGTACCGCCGGTTGTTCCATCGACGCTTCCCCATCCCCAGAAAGGCCGCACCGTGAACCTCACCCTGCCCCGCCGCGTCCGCTTGATGGCCCTGCTCTTCCTGGCGACCCTGCTGGGTGGCTGCGGCTACAACGACTTCCAGCGCCTGGACGAGCAGACGATCTCGGCCTGGTCCGAGGTGCTGAACCAATACCAGCGCCGTGCCGACCTGATCCCCAACATCGTCTCCACCGTCAAGGGCGAGGCCGGATTCGAGCAGGAGACCCTCACCAAGGTGGTGGAGGCGCGCGCCAAGGCCACCGCCATCCAGGCCACCCCCGAGCTGATCAACAACCCCGCCGCCTTCCAGAAATTCCAGGCCGCGCAGGGCGAACTCTCGGGCGCCCTGAGCCGGCTGCTGGTGGTGTCGGAGCAGTACCCCAACCTCAAGGCCAACCAGGGTTTCCAGGACCTGCGGGTGCAGCTCGAGGGCACCGAGAACCGCATCACCGTGGCGCGCAACCGCTACATCAAGGCGGTGCAGGAGTACAACGTGCTGGCGCGCAGCTTCCCGAGCAACCTCACCGCGATGGTCTTCGGCTATGCGCCCAAGCCCGCCTTCACCGTGCAGAACGAGGCCCAGATCTCGGCCCCGCCGGTGGTGAATTTCGAGAAACCCGCGTCGAAGTGAACCCCACCGCCGCGGCCTGACAGGCGCCCTCGATGCAGCGCTGCGCCAACCCCGGCTGGCCGGCGGGTCTGCCGAAGCGGACACGCCCCGGCGCGCCCCGCGGCGCCCGCCTGCTGGCGCCCTGGGGCGGGTACTGGGTGCTGTGGTGGGCGGCGCTTCTGCTGCTCGGCCTGGCCGCACCCGTCGCCGCCCAGGACCTGCGGCCGGTGCCGGTGCTCATCAGCAGCGTGATCGACCAGACCGGCACGCTCTCCCCCGCACAGCGCAGCGCACTCGAGGCCCAGCTGGCCGACTTCGAGCGCGAGGCCGGCTCGCAGATCGCGGTGCTGATCGTCCCGAGCACCCAGCCCGAGGACATCGCCGCCTATGCGCAGCGGGTTGGCGAGGCCTGGAAGATCGGCCGCCGCGAGATCGGCGACGGGCTGCTGATCGTCGTGGCCAAGGACGACCGCCGCATGCGCATCGAGGTCGCCAAGGCGCTGGAGGGCGCGGTGCCCGACCTCGCGGCCCGCCAGATCATCGACCGGCACCTGAAGCCGGCCTTTCGCAAGGATGATTACGCCGGCGGGCTGAGCAGCGCGGTCGATGCGCTGGCGGCCCGCATCCGCGGCGAGGCGCTGCCGGCGCCATCCGAAGGTGATCGCCAGGGGTCGCACCTTGAATGGGAAGGCCTGCCCTTCCTGCTGCTGATGGGCGTGCCGATCGTGGGTTCGATCCTCAGCGCCCTGCTCGGCCGCAAGCTCGGCGCCTTCGCCACCGGCACGGGCGCAGGCGTGCTGGTCTGGATGTCCACCGCGAGCCTGATGCTGGGCGCGCTGGGCGCGCTGTTCGCGCTGGTGCTGGTGGGCGTGATGGGCAGCGGCGGGTCGGGCCGGGGCGGGCGCGGCCTGCCCGGTTGGGGTGGCGGCGTTGGCGGTGGCGGCGGTTGGAGCAGCGGCGGAGGGGGCGGGGGCTTCTCGTCGGGTGGCGGTGGCGACTTCGGCGGCGGTGGCGCCTCGGGCGACTGGTGAGACTGCCTGCCCGCCGCCCTCACCTCCTTTGCGTCGTGCGGCGCAGGCCGGAGCCTGACCCTGGGGCGGTGCCGCGGGCTCGCGGCCGGCCCTCGCCCCAGCCTCTGAGACCCCCCGTGGAGACCCGCCGATGAACCGTTTCCTAAGACTGCTGAAACACCGCTGGCTCGATGAGTCCGATGCCCGCCGTGCGCTCGGCCCCGCAGCGCTGGATCGCCTCCAGGCCCGCGTGCGGGCCAGCGAGGCCCGCCACAGCGGCGAGATCCGGGTGATGGTGGAAGCCGGGTTGCCGCTGTCCTACCTGTGGCGCAACGCCCCGGCGCGACAGCGCGCGGTCACGCTGTTCGGCAAGATGCGCGTCTGGGACACCGAGCACAACAACGGCGTGCTGATTTACCTGCTGCTGGCCGACCACGCCATCGAGATCGTCGCCGACCGCGGCGTGGCGCGGCAGGTTGCGCCGGAGCGCTGGCACCAGATCATCGCGAGCCTGCGCCAGGCCCTGCGCGAGCACCGCTTCGAGGCCGGCCTGACGGCGGCGGTCGACGAGGTGGATGCGCTGCTGGCCCGGCATTTCCCGCTGGCCGAAGGCGAGGTCAATCCCAACGAGCTGCCGGATGCGCCGGTGATGGGCTGAGCGACGGGCCGGTCAGCCCGCCACCAGCCCCAGCCCCGCCCTCACCGCCCGCGCCACGCGCTCGAGGTGGTCGGCGTCGCGCAGGCGGTCTGAGAGCTCCAGCTGCACGCCGCGGCCGGTGGCGCCGCGGTTGCAGATGTTGTCGGGGTGCAGACCGGGGAAGCGGTGGCCCTCGGTCTCGACCTCGAGACCGGCAGCGCGCAGGGCCATGGCCAGGGCGGCCTTCAGGGTTTCGTCGCGGCCACCCAGCAGGGCGCGGGCATCGTCCAGGGCGCAGCCGTGGACCGCGATGACATGGTCGCAGCCGGACAGCAACTCCAGACAACGCGGCTCGTCGAAGCGGTGGCTGGTGAGGTGCAGCCGCTCGTGGTTGCGGCGGGCCAGCAGGCCCTCGAAGGCGTAGAAATTGAGGTCGTGCGCGGCAATGGCCTGCGCCACGGTGGAGGTGTCGCGCTCAATGCGGCCGCCGTGCGGCGCGATCACCGCCACGCGCGAAGCTGGACAGCGCCGCAGCGTGACGCGGTAGTCACGCGCCTCCACCGCCCAGGCGCTCAGGTCGGCGTAACTCGCGGGGCGGGCGCTGGGCTCAGGGTCGGGACGCATCGCCGGTCAGGGGCGGGTGGAACGGATGACACAAGGAAGGCCATGGCCTGGGTGCGACTTGTGGCGAGGTGCCGACCCGAGACTCCACCAGCACGAAGGCGTCAGGTCTCGACCGGCGCCGGCCGCATGGAGCCGGCCACCAGGTCGAAGCGGAACAGGCGGCATTCGATCGGGCCGTTCCACATCGGCACGCGGCGGCTCTCCTTCAGGCGCATCGCCTGAGGCAGCTTCATGTCGGGGCTGAGCACCCAGGCGGTCCAGCCGGGGTAGGCATGTTTCCAGTGGCTGGCCAGGCGCGAGAAGAAATCGCCGGCCGAGGCGCCGCCCTCGAAACCCTCGCGCGCCATGCGCTCGGCGCGGTCCGCACCAGGCGCGGCGCTGCGCCCCCCCCCGGCCGGGCCCCGCGGGCTGCCGTAAGACCCAGTCGGCCCGCCGCGCTCACCACCACGATCACCACCACGCTCACCCCCACGCGCCAACCCCCGCGATCCCTTGGGGTCGATGCGCTCTCCGTAGGGCGGGTTGAGCATCAGCGTGCCCTGCTGCGCCGGCGCCGGGCGCTGCAGCGCATCGACGGTCTTGAAATCGATGGCGCCTATCACCCCGGCGCGCTCAGCGTTGCGGGTGGCGAAGTCGGTCATGCGGAAGGACACGTCCCCGGCGAACACCGCAACAAGCGGCGCGTGCACGGCGGCGCGTGCGGCCTCGCGCAGCTCACGCCAGGCGCGCTGGGCATCGGCCTCGCGGAAGGGTGCGAGCCGCTCGAAGGCAAAGCGCCGCAGCGAACCCGGCGCGATGCCGCAGGCCAACTGAGCGGCCTCGATGGCGATGGTGCCGGAGCCGCAGACCGGGTCGAGCAGAGGGCCGTCCTCCTCGCGCCCCTGCCAGCCGGCGGCCGCCAGCATCGCGGCGGCCAGCGTCTCCTTGAGCGGCGCCTCACCCTGGTCCTGTCGCCAGCCGCGCTTGAAGAGCGACTCGCCCGAGGTGTCGACGTAGAGCGTGGCGCGCTCGGGCGTGAGGTGCAGCAGCAGCGGCAGGTCGGGTCGCCAGGTGTCGACGCTGGGGCGCTCGCCGGTGTCCTCACGCAGGCGATCGCAGACGCCGTCCTTGATGCGCAGGGCGGCGAAGTTCAGGCTCTTGAGCGGCGCGCGCTGCGCGGTCACGTCGACCTTGATCGTGTGCTGCGGCGTGATCCAGTCGCCCCAGCGCACCGCGCGGGCCATCTCGTAGAGATCGTCCTCGGCGAAGTAGGGGGCGTCAGCCACCGGCCACAGCACGCGCTGGGCCAGCCGGCTGCCGAGGTTGAGCGCCATCGCCTCGCGGGCGCCGCCCGGCAGCTCGACGCCGCCACGGCGCGCCTGCGCAGCCACACCGGGCAGCAGACGCGCGACTTCGGCGGCGAGCAGTTCCTCAACACCCGCGGCGCAGGGCAGGAAGAGCGTGGTCAGGGTCATGACGACCCCTCGCCCGCGGTGATCCGCGGTCGGTCCCCCAAGGGGACATTCGCTTGCTTGGGGCGGCCCGGCGCTGCGCTCATCGGACGACCCTCGCCCGCGGTGATCCGCGGTCGGTCCCCCAAGGGGACATTCGCTTGCTTGGGGCGGCCCGGCACTCTGTTCATGGCATTCACAGCTCGCGCCGCAGGTTGGCGGGCGCGATCTTGAGCGCCTCGCGGTATTTCGCGACGGTGCGGCGCGCGACCTGGATGCCCTGCTCTTCCAGCATCTGGCTGAGCTGGCTGTCCGACAGGGGCTTCTTCGGTTCCTCGGCGGCGACGAGCTGCTTGATCAGCGCGCGCACCGCGGTGCTGGAGGCGTTGCCGCCGGCGTCGGTGTTGAGCGAGCTGCCGAAGAAGTACTTGAGCTCGAAGGTGCCATAGGGTGTGGCCATGTACTTGGCGGTGGTCACGCGCGAGATGGTCGATTCGTGCAGGCCCAGCTCGTCGGCGATCTCGCGCAGCACCAGCGGCTTCATCGCGATCGCGCCGTGGCTGAAGAAGGCCTTCTGGCGCTCGACGATGGCCTGGCTCACGCGCTGGATGGTGTCGAAGCGCTGCAGGATGTTCTTCATGAACCAGCGCGCCTCCTGCAGCCGCGAGGACAGCACCGCGCCGGACTCGGTGCGCGCGCCGCGCTGCTGGCGGATCGCCTGGGCGTAGAGGTCGTTGATGCGCAGCTTGGGCATGACCTCGGCGTTGAGCACCACCTTCCAGCCGCGGCCGGATTTCTGCACCACCACGTCGGGCACGACGATCTGGGACTCGGCGTTGTAGAAGGGCCGCCCAGGCTTGGGCTCGCAGCGCACGATCAGCGACTGTGCGGCCTTCAGCAGGGTCTCGTCGGCGCCGGTCGCCGCCATGAGCTTGCGCATGTCGCGCCGGGCCAGCAGCTCCAGGTGGTGGCGGCAGATCAGGATCGCGATCGCCTGCGCCTGGCTGCGCGGACCGGTGCGCAGCTGCAGGATCAGGCACTCCGAGAGATTGCTGGCGCCCACGCCGGTGGGCTCCAGGTTCTGCAGCCACTGGAGCGCACAGCGCAGGCGGTCGAGCAGCTCCTCCATCGCCTCGGCATCGCCCTCCGCGAGCCGCTCGGCGATCTCCTCCAGCGGATCGGCGAGGTAGCCGTCCGGGTTGAGCGATTCGATCAGCACCATCACCGCGGCGCGGTCGGTGTCGGACAGGCGCATGCCGCGCAGCTGCTCATGCAGGTGGTCGGAGAGGCTCACACTCGCGCTGCTGCGCTCACTGGCGTCCTGGTCGTCACTGTCGCCGGAAGCCGATGACTTGCCGGGCAGCGCATCGGGCGTCTCGCGGATGCTGTCGAAGTCCTCGCGCTCGGTACCGTTCTCCCAGTCCTCGCGCTCGGTCGTGCCGAAGTCCGCAGCGTCGACCGCCACCGGCTCGGGATCGGACGCGGGGGCCTCGGCGCCACTGCCCTCCCAGGCCTCGTCGGCCTGGCGCTCGGTGCTGATGCTCCGCTCGGGCGGCGCGTCGAAGGCGGTGGCGGCCTCCTCCTCGACCTCGAGGAAGGGGTTCTGCTCGAGCATCTGCTCGACCTCCTGGTGGAGCTCGAGCGTGGACAGCTGCAGCAGCCGGATCGACTGCTGCAGTTGGGGCGTGAGCGCGAGATGCTGGGAGACCCGCAGCTGCAGCGAATGCTTCATCACATCCGGAAATGCTCGCCGAGGTAGACCTTGCGGACGTCGGCGTTGCCGATGATCTGCTCGGGCGTGCCTTCGGCCAGCACGCTGCCTTCGCTGATGATGTAGGCGCGGTTGCAGATGCCCAGGGTCTCGCGGACGTTGTGGTCGGTGATGAGGACACCGATGCCGCGCGACTTGAGGAAGCCGATGATGCGCTGGATCTCGATCACCGCGATGGGGTCCACCCCGGCGAAGGGCTCGTCCAGCAGGATGAAGCGGGGCTGGGTCGCCAAGGCACGCGCGATCTCCACCCGCCGGCGCTCGCCGCCCGAGAGCGCCGGCGCCGGGGAGTCGCGCAGGGACTCGATCGAGAGGTCGTGCAAGAGGCCGTCGAGCAGCGCCTCGATGCGGGCCGCTGCCAGCGGCTTGCCGCGCTCGTCGAGCTGCAGTTCCAGCACGGCGCGGATGTTCTCCTCCACCGTCAGCCGCCGAAAGATCGACGCCTCCTGCGGCAGGTAGGACAGGCCCAGCCGGGAGCGCTGGTGCATGGGCAGCCGCTCGATGGGTTGGCCGTCGATCTGGATGTGGCCGGCATCGGCCCGCACCAGCCCGACGATCATGTAGAAGCTCGTGGTCTTGCCGGCGCCATTGGGACCGAGCAGGCCGACCACCTCGCCGGCATCGACCGCCAGGTGAACGTCCCTCACCACCTTGCGGGCGCCGTAGCTCTTCTGCAGGCCCTGGGCTTCCAGCCGGCTGTGGCCCGGCGGGCTTGTGGTCACCGCGCGGCCCCTGGCGCGGAGGCGGGGGCCTCCGGGGCCCGGGGCGTCAGCACGCCGCGCACGCGGCCCGCCGGGGCCGCCGCATCGGCACGGCCCAGGACCTGGAACACTTCGGTGGAGTTGTCGTAGGAAATGACGGCGCCCGACACCTCGTCGACCACCACCCCCGCCCGCAGGCGCCGCATGGTGGCCTGGTTGACGAGCCGCACGGTGTTGGTGCGGCTGTCGTATTCCAGCCGCTCCGCCTCGCCCTCGAGCAGCTCGCCGCTGCCCTCGCGCTTCTGGCGGAAGGTGGCGCGTCGGTCGGGCCAGCCGGTGGCGACAGCCGCCTGGTAGCCCTCGGGCCCCTGCCTCACCTCGACGCGGTCGGCGCGGATGGCGATGCTGCCCTTGGTGATCTCGACATTGCCCGACAGGATGTTGACCTGCCGCGCCTCGTCAACCTTGGCCGAGTCGGACGCGAAGTTCAGGGGCTGGTTGCGGTCGGCCCGTTCGGCCTGCGCCGTGGCGCAGGCCAGGAGCATCGCCAGCGCCAAGACCGCGCCCAAGCACAAGGAGCCAGCGCTGGCACCCGCGAAGGCGCTGCGATGAGCGGGGCGGCCGGAGCCGGCCAGGCAGGAAGAGGAAGGCATCATCGGCGTGAGCGGAGGTTCGGCATGAATCTTGCAAACGATTCTAGGCTCTGCCGGGCAATGATCGACCGCCGCCGAGCGGCAAATCGCGCCGCTGAGGCATCGGCGCCACGCCCCCGACCGCCGGGGCACAACCGGCACGCCGCATCCGTCTGCGACGACGGTCCCGCACGCTGGCCGCCGGGTTGTCGTCGGCGACCCCTGGGTCGGGGCGGGTTCAGCCGCCCTTGCGGGCCTGGGCGATCAGGTAATCGGCCACCGCCAGCGCGCCGTCGTTCGACCCCACCAGCGACCCCGAGGTGAAGTAGCGGCCATCAATACCCAGGGCGGGCGTGCCATCGATCTTGTAGCCGGCCGAGAGAGCGGCCGCCTGGCGCGCCTTGGTCTGGACCGAGAAGGAGTTCATGGTCTCGATGAACTTCTCGCGGTCGATGCCATTCTTGGCCACGAAGTCGCCAATGGACTCGGGCTTGTCCAGCGGGTTGCGCTCGACATGCATGGCGTAGAAGACCTTGCGGTGCAGCTGCTCGACCAAGCCCAGGGTCTCGATCGCGAAGTAGAGCTGCTGGTGCAGCACGAAGGGGGTGGGCCGGAACGCCACCGGCATGCGGCGGAACAGCACGTCGGGCGGCAGCTTCTTCTGCCAGGCGTCGAGCGCCGGCTCGAAGCTGTGGCAGTGGGGACAGCCGTACCAGAAGAACTCGACCACCTCGATGCGCTTGGGGTCCAGCGTGGGCTGGCGCGTGGACATCCGCACGAAATGCTTGCCCTCGGTCGGGGTGCCCTGGGCAGACACGCCGGCCGGCAGCAACAGGCCGCCGAGGACGGCACCCGCCCCCTTGGCTGCGAATTCACGACGTTTCATGGCAATCCTTTTGACAGTTCATTCAAGCGGCACCGGAATCCGATCCCCCATCCTCCAGAGTCGGCCCCCGGACTTTGGTTCACCGACGGCGGGCCCGCGGCGTCACTTCTGCACCCGCACCAGGGCCGACTCCACCCCGGCGCCGCCCAGCGTCTCCTGCACGCCCTCGGCCTCGGCGCGGGTCTCCAGGGGGCCGATGCGCACCCGGTAGATGGTGCGCCCGGACTGCTCGCGCTCGGTGATGCGGGACTCGAAGCCCCGGATGGCGAGCTTGGCGCGCTGGGCCTCGGCCTCCTCGCTGCGGGCGTAGGCACCGGCCTGCACGAAGTACACGAAGGGGTCGGCGCCCGAAGCCGCCGCCGGCGCGGGCGCCGCCTTGTCGCCGAGGATCGCGGCCGGGTCACGGGCCGCCCCCGGCTTGCTG
>CAISYQ010000188.1 GCA_903889735.1 uncultured Methylibium sp. | reverse complement strand
CGCCGCAAGGCCGCCGAGGACGAAGCCTCCGCCATTCGCGCAATGATGAATGCGCCGAAGAAGGTGCTCGTCGCCAAGAAGCCCGAAGAGGTCAAGCCGGCTGAAGGCATCACCGGCACGATCCACAAGCCCAAGGCCGCACCAGGTGCCCCTGCGGCACCAGGGGTGGCGAAGCCGGGCGACAAGAAATCGGTCAAGTCGGAAAAGCTGTCCTCCAGCTGGGCCGACGACGCAGCCAAGAAACGCGCCGCCCTGCGCGGCCGGCCCGATACCGGGGGTCGCGCCGGCTGGAAAGCCCCGCGGGGTGGGCGTCGGGGTGAGCGTTCGGACGGCATGCCGTCCATGCCGGTCTCGGTCGAGGCCCAGGTCTACGAGGTGCATGTCCCCGAGACCATCAGCGTCGCCGATCTCGCCCACAAGATGAGCGTGAAGGCATCCGAGGTCATCAAGCAGTTGATGAAGCTGGGCCAGATGGTCACGATCAATCAGCAGCTCGACCAGGAAACCGCCATGATCCTCGTGGAGGAGATGGGTCACAAGGCCCTGGCCGCCCGACTGGACGACCCGGATGCCTTCCTGATCGAAGAGGAGGCTGCGGCCACCTCGGAGGTCGAACTGATCGCGCGCGCCCCGGTCGTGACCGTCATGGGCCACGTCGACCACGGCAAGACTTCCCAGCTGGACTACATCCGCACCAGCCGCGTGGCGGCAGGCGAGGCGGGTGGCATCACGCAGCACATCGGCGCCTACCACGTCGAGACGCCGCGGGGCATGATCACCTTCCTCGACACCCCGGGCCACGAAGCCTTCACGCAGATGCGGGCGCGCGGCGCCAAGGCCACCGACCTGGTGATCCTCGTGGTGGCGGCAGACGATGGCGTCATGCCCCAGACCAAGGAGGCCATCGCCCACGCGAAGGCCGCCCAGGTGCCGCTGGTGGTGGCCATCAACAAGATCGACAAGCCCGGAGCCAACCTCGAGCGCGTGCGCAGCGAGTTGGTGGCCGAAGGCGTGGTTCCCGAGGATTTCGGTGGCGATTCGCCCTTCGTCTCGGTGTCAGCCAAGACCGGCCAGGGCATCGACACCCTGCTTGAGCAGGTGCTGCTGCAGGCCGAGGTGTTGGAGCTCAAGGCGCCGGTCAAGGCACTCGCGAAGGGCCTTGTTATCGAGGCCCGGCTGGACAAGGGCCGCGGCCCGGTGGCCACGGTGCTGGTGCAGTCCGGCACGCTCAAGCGCGGCGACGTCGTGCTGGCCGGTGCCACCTACGGTCGTGTGCGCGCCATGCTCGACGAGAACGGCAAGGCCTCGCAAGAAGCCGGTCCCGCCATTCCTGTCGAGATCCAGGGTCTCACCGAGGTTCCCCAGGCCGGCGACGAGATCATGGTGTTGTCCGACGAGCGGCGTGCGCGCGAGATCGCGACCTTCCGCTCCGGCAAGTACCGCGATGTCAAGCTCTCCAGGCAGCAGGCAGCCAAGCTCGAGAACATGTTCGAGACCATGGGCCAGGGCGAGATCCAGACCCTGCCGCTGATCATCAAGGCCGATGTCCAGGGTTCGCAAGAGGCGCTGGCCGCCTCGCTGCTCAAGCTCAGCACGCCCGAGGTCAAGGTGCAGATCGTGCACGCAGCGGTGGGTGGCATCAGCGAGAGCGACGTCAACCTCGCCATCGCCTCCAAGGCCGTGATCATCGGCTTCAACGTCCGCGCCGATGCCGGTGCGCGCAAGCTGGCCGAGGGCAACTCGGTCGATCTGCGTTACTACAACATCATCTACGACGCGGTCGACGAGATCAAGTCGGCGATGACCGGCATGCTGGCGCCGGAGCAGAAGGAAGTGCTCATCGGCACGGCCGAGATCCGCACCGTGTTCGTGGCTTCCAAGATCGGCACAGTGGCCGGCTCCATGGTCACCTCTGGGGTCGTTCGCCGTGGGGCGCGCTTCCGCCTGCTGCGCGAGAACGTGGTGGTCTACACCGGCGAGATCGATTCGGTGCGCCGCCTGAAAGATGATGTTCGCGAGGTCAAGGAAGGCTTCGAGTGCGGCATCAAGCTGAAGAACTACAGCGATATCCGCGAAGGCGATCAGCTGGAGTTCTTCGAGATCAAGGAAGTG
>CAISYQ010000187.1 GCA_903889735.1 uncultured Methylibium sp. | reverse complement strand
TCGAGACCCGCGTGCGCCTGCGCAACGACCGCCTCGCCGGCCGCTGCCCGGCCTGAACCGACCGCCGCAAAGGGATGCCCGTGAAACCGACCCTGTACACCGGTCACTCAGCCTGCCAGTCAGCCCGCCACTCAGCGGGGCACTCGGCAGCCCGCTCGACCTGCCGCCCCAGCCACTCGACCCCTCCAGACGCACAGCGCGGCGTCGGCACACTGACGGTGACGCTGTTGCTGATGTTCGCAGCGTCGATCGCGGTGTTTCATCTCAACCGCGGGTTGATCTTCGAGCAGCGGTCCTCGGTCAACCAGGGGCGCTCCACCGCCGCCTTCGAACTCGCCGAGGCCGGCATCGAATGGGCCAGCGGCATGCTCAATTCACCGCTGCACATCGGCGCGGACTGCCAGCCGCTGCCGGCGAGTGGCGTCTCGTTCCGCCGCCGCTTCCTGCAGGCCGGCGACCCGACCCAGACCGCGATGTCGATCGCCACCGACCGCCTGGCGAGCTGCCGCTTCGACGGCGGGGCGCTCGTCTGCGCCTGCCCTGCGGAGGGGGGACCTTCCCCGGCCGCGCCGGTGCCCGCCAGCCTCTCGCACCTGCCGGGATTCGCCGTGAGCTTCTCGCCGGTCACGGATCCGGCCACGGGCGCCGCCGACCCGACCGCGGTGAGAGTCACCGGCATCGGCTGCCCGGCCCAGGCCGCCACCCCCACCACCCTCTGCCGGCCCGCGGCCTCGAGCGGCCCGATGGATGAAGCCAACGAGGCACCGTCGGCGGCCGAGGGCAGCGCCACCGTCTCGGTCATCCTCAAGCTCTTGCCCAGCCTGCGCGTGCGCCCCGCCGCCGCCCTCACCTGCGGCGGCGACTGCGATCTGGCGGAGGGCGCGGCCGTGACGAACACCGATGCTGCGGTGAGCGGGCTGCTGGTGCATGCCGGCGGACAGGTCCGCGTGCAGGCTGGGGCCCGCCTCCAGAGCCTGCCGGGTCAACCGACGACGAGCGCCCTGGTCTCGGTCGACCCGCCCTTGGCCACACTGTCCGCGGCCGATGCCGCCTGCACCCGATCGGCGGTGGTCGGCGCCTTCTTCGGGAGGGATCCGGCGCAGCGGGCCCGGGTGGGCGGCGAGGTGATGAGCCTGCCGGGCTGCACCGATGCCGGCCTCTGCGGCGCCAAGGTGGGCGCGGCCTTCGAGGCCGGCTGGCGGTCGTTCCATTTTCCTGATGGCTTCTCGCTCGACGGCCGGGCGCCCGGGGCCCACCTGGGCAGCGCCCAGGACGGCGTGCGGCTGGTGTCAGACGGTCCGGTCCGCATCGAGGGGTCGCTCACCCTCCACGGCCTGCTGGTCTCCAACAGCCCGGGGGCCGAAGACCTCGATACCGGCGGCGCCGAGATCCGCGGGGCCGTCATCGCCTGCGGGGCCCACCGGCTGCGCGCTGGCAGCCGGATCGTCTACAGCGCCTCGGCGCTGGAGGCGCCTGGCCTGGCCCACGGGACGATGGTCCGGGTGCCCGGTAGCTGGCGCGATTTTTGACAACGGCCGGCGCCTCGACACCCGCCTCAACGGCCCCCCCCTGGAGGATGAGCATGACCCCGCCCACCCCGGCCGCCGACTCGGCGCCGCATCCGCGCGCCGCCGCCCGCCCTCTGCGGACCAGCCACGCAACGGCGCTCGGCGGGCTGCGTCCCTCCCGGCATCGCGGCGTCACGCTGATCGAGTCCCTGATCGCGCTGCTGGTCGCGAGCTTCAGCGGGCTGGCCTTGGTCGGGATGCAGTCCTCGCTGTCCCGCCATGCCGAAATCGCCAAGCAGCGCAGCGAGGCCGTGCGCTTTGCGCAGGCGCGCATGGAGAGCCTGCGCTCGGCGGCCAGCCTGTCCCTGGCGGCGGTGGAAGGCGGACGCACCCCCGGCGCGGGCGACACCGGCGGCTGGGCGGCCTTGCCGCTCGCCGTTCAGACCCCGCTGGGCGACGGCCAGACGCGCTTCGAGGTGGACTCTGCCCTGGGCGGCAGCGACGCGGACCCGATGCGCAGCGCCCTCGTCACCGTTCGCTGGCTCGACCGCACCGGGCTCCCTGCGGCAAGCGTGGGCAGCGGCCAGGCCCACAACCAGCAGGTGCAGCTCGCCTCCGTGATCGCCCTGAGCGATCCGCGCGAGACCGGGCTGCTTGGCAACCCGCTGCCGCCACAGGCCCAGCTCAAGCGCCCCGGCGACCGCAGCCTGGCGATCCCGCGTGACGCGCTGCGGCTGGGCGAAGGCCGCAGCGCCGTGCAGATCGCCGCCGACTTGGTGGCGGTCCTGGACGATGCCACCGGCGAGCTCCGCCAGGTCTGCAACCCCGAGATCGTGGCCGTCACCGCCGACCGCATCAAGGCGTTGCTGGCCGCGGGCGCCTGCTCGGCGCTCAAGGGCCATGTGGTCTCGGGCCACATCGGCCGCGGCAGCGCAGACATCCCCTGGCCGACTGGCATCGCCACCGCCGAGCTGCTGCGTCAGAACCCGGCCGCTGGCTGGGGCATCCGCTGCAAGCTCTCGGAGGTTCTCGACCCCGCCAGCGGTGGGCCCCTCACCGAGGGCCATGGCAGCCGCTACTATCTCTGCGTGATCCCGCTGCAAGCCCCCCACGCCTGGAGCGGCACGCTGCGCCTCGGCGGCGTGCCGACCACCGGCGACCTGCTGGTGTGCCGCTTTGAGTCCGCCGTGGCGACGCTCGCCGCGAACGACCGCAACGTCCAGCCCTATGAGAACGTGCGGACCTCGCTGCGGGACCAGAACTTCCTGATCGTGAAGGCGCCTGAAGGCATCTGCCCCGCCGCGATGACGCAGCCGGGCTTGTCAGTGGGGGTGCCCCACCAGGACTGCCGGGCCGGCCGCGGGGGGGCCACCGAGGCCGCCTGCCCCCCCGCCACGCGCTGAAGCCCCCGCAAGCCAGGGCCACGGACCCTGAATGCCCATGAAACCGCAAGCCAACCCCCTGCCCCATCCGCTCCCTGCGCACGATGCGCTCGACCCGGTACTCCGCCAGGCCCTGGACACCGCCAGCGCGCTGGCACACGAGGCCATCGGCCGCTCCGACCCCAACCCCCGGGTCGGCTGCGTGATCCTCTCCCCGGCCGGGCGGGTCCTGGGCAGCGGCAGCACCCAGCGGGCGGGCAGCGCGCATGCCGAGGTTGCGGCGCTGCAGGCCGCCCGGGACGCCGGGGCCGAGGTCCGTGGCGCCACCGCCGTCGTCACGCTCGAGCCCTGCTCCCACCAGGGCCGCACGCCGCCCTGCTGTGACGCCCTGACCGAGGCCGGCATCGCCCGGGTCGTGGTCGCCGCGCAGGATCCCAACCCCCGGGTGGCGGGCCAGGGCATCGCGCGGCTGCGGGCCGCGGGCCTGGCGGTCACCTTGCTGCCGCCGGACGACCCCACGGCCGTCGCCACGCGGGAGCTGAACATCGGCTTCTTCTCGCGCATGGAGCGCGGCCGACCCTGGGTGCGAATGAAGATCGCCGCCTCCCTGGATGGCCGCACCGCGCTGGAGAACGGCACGAGCCAGTGGATCACCGGCGAGGCCGCCCGCCGGGATGGCCATGCTTGGCGCCAGCGCGCCGGCGCCGTGCTCACCGGCATTGGGACCGTGCTCGAGGACGATCCGCGCCTGGACGTGCGGATGGTGCCCACCGAGTTGCAACCCCAGCGGGTGGTGGTCGACTCGCGCCTGGAGATTCCGCCCACCGCCCGCATCCTGGCGCCACCCGGCGCAGCGTGGATCTACACCGCGACGGATACCGCCGCGGCCGCCGCAGGCGAGCATGCCGAGGCGCTGGGTCGCCTGGGCGCCACCCTCATCCCCTGTCCCGGCCCGGGCGGCAAGGTCGACCTGGCCGCGCTGCTGGATGACCTGGCCCGGCGCGAGATCAACGAACTCCACCTCGAGGCCGGCGAGAAGCTCAATGGCTCCTTCCTCAAGGCGGGGCTGGTGGACGAGCTGCTGATCTACCTGGCGCCGATGCTGATCGGGTCGGGGCGGGGGATGGCGGGCTGGGCGCCGCTCGCCAGCCTGATCGATGGTCTGAGATTCGAGTTTCGCCAAATCGAACGCGTGGGAAGTGACCTGCGGGTGGTCGCACGACCCGCCGGGCACGCAGGGCCCTGACGGGCGTCAGGGTGGGCGGACAAAGGGACGTTGGGGCGCCTGGACTCGTGAAAGCCTCCCGGGCTGAGACAATCTTCGGATGTTCACCGGCATCATCTCCGGCCTCGGCCAACTGGCCCAGGCCACCCCCCTCGGCGCGGACCCTTCGCACGGTCGGCGCCTGACCATCACCACCCCGCCCGGCTACCTGGCCGATGTGCAGCTGGGCGACAGCATCGCGCTCAACGGCGCGTGCATGACGGTCACGTCCTTCGACGCTGAACTGAACCGGTTCACGGTGGATGTCTCGGCCGAGAGCCTGGACAAGACCGCCGGGCTCGATGCCCCCGGGCCGCTGAACCTGGAAAAGGCCCTGCGCGCCAACGACCGGCTGGGCGGCCACCTGGTCTCGGGCCATGTGGACGGCATCGGCCAGGTCACGCATGTCGCCGCGGTGGGCGAGTCCTGGGAGCTGCGGATCTCGGCGCCCCGCAGCTTGGGCCGCTACCTGGCCTACAAAGGCTCGATCACGGTCAACGGCGTGAGCCTCACCGTCAACCGCGTGAGCGACGCGCCCGAGCACACCGAGGTCAGCATCAACCTGATCCCCCACACGATGGAACACACCACGCTGGGCCGGCTCGCGGCCGGCTCGAGGGTCAACCTCGAGATCGACCTGATCGCGCGCTATGTGGAGCGGATGCTGGGGTCGACATCCCTCTGATCGACCGGCCATTCCCGCCCGTCTCGAAGTCCGCCGGGCCAGACCCTGAGACCTACAATTCCGCCCCTATGCCGATTTCCCCCATTCCCGAGTTGATCGCCGAGCTCGCCGCCGGTCGCATGGTCATCCTGGTCGACGAGGAAGACCGCGAAAACGAGGGCGATCTCGTGCTCGCTGCGGACCATGTCACCCCGGAGGCGGTCAATTTCATGGCGCGCTTCGGGCGCGGCCTGATCTGCCTGACCCTCACCCGCGAGCGCTGCGAGCGCCTGCAGCTGCCGCCGATGGCCGTGCGCAACGGCACCCAGCACGGCACGGCCTTCACCGTCTCGATCGAGGCCGCCACCGGCGTGACCACCGGCATCTCGGCGGCCGATCGCGCGCGCACGGTGCAGGCCGCCGTGGCGCGTGACGCCCGGGCCAGCGATCTGGTGCAGCCGGGCCACATCTTCCCGCTGCAGGCCCAGGACGGCGGCGTGCTGATGCGCGCCGGCCACACCGAGGCCGGCTGCGACCTCTCGCTGATGGCGGGGCTGAGCCCCGCCGCCGTGATCTGCGAGATCATGAAAGACGACGGCACCATGGCGCGGTTGCCCGACCTGGTGGTGTTCGCCAAGGAACATGGCCTGAAGATCGGCAGCATCGCCGCGCTGATCGAGTACCGCAGCCGCAACGAATCGCTGATCACCCGTGTGGCGCAGCGCACGCTGCTCACGCCCCAAGGACCCTTCGAGTGCAATGCCTACCGCGACCGCACCGGTGGCCTGCACCTGGCACTGACCCGCGGCCAATGGGGCCCGGACGACGAGGTGCTGGTGCGCGTGCACGAGCCGCTTTCGGTGCTGGACCTGCTCGACGCCGGCCCGAGCCGCCATTCCTGGCCGCTGCCCAAGGCCCTGGCGGCGCTGCAGGCCGCCGAGCGCGGCGCGGCGGTGCTGCTCAACTGCGGGGAGACCGGCGAGCGGCTCTTCGGGCAGATCAGCGCGGCCAGCACCGCCGGATCGCCTGGGCGGTCCGCCGCCGGCCAGATGGATCTGCGCACCTACGGCATCGGCGCGCAGATCCTGCGCGAGCTCGGCGTCGTGAAGATGCAGCTGCTCGGCAGCCCACGCCGCATGCCCAGCATGACCGGCTACGGCCTGGAAGTCACCCGTTTCGTCTCACCGCCCTGAACCCATGTCCCTGATGCCCCTGACCTTCCCGACCTCCTTGCGGAACACCCCCCATGCAGGGCGCTGACACCGGTGTGGCCCCCTCGATCGACGGCGCGGCGCTGCGCATCGGCATCGTGCAGGCGCGCTTCAACGCGGCGCTGACCGACCGCCTGGCCGCTGCCTGCCGCGCTGAGCTGCTGGCACTGGGCGTGGCCGAGGCCGACATCGAGCATGTCACGGTGCCGGGCGCGCTGGAGGTGCCGATCGCTCTGCAGGCCCTGGGCATGCGCCACGAGGTCGATGCACTGATCGCCCTGGGCTGCATCATCCGCGGCGAGACCTACCACTTCGAGCTGGTCAGCAACGAGAGCGGCGCTG
>CAISYQ010000186.1 GCA_903889735.1 uncultured Methylibium sp. | reverse complement strand
CTGCTCAAGGAGGCGCTGGTGGGCTCCTTCCTCGGCTTGCTGTGCGGCCTGCCGCTGCGCCTGCCCGAGATCATTGGCAGCATGATCGACAACCAGCGCGGCTCGGCCGTGACCGACACTTACAACCCCATGTCGGGCAGCGATGCCTCGCTGCTGGGTCAGCTGCTCGCGCTGATGGTCGGGGTGTACTTCTTCACAACCGGCGGCTTCGGCCAGATCATCGCGATGCTGGCCGGGAGCTTCCAGCTGGTGCCCATGGACGGCTTCACCATCACCACCGGCGAGGAAGCCTGGCGCATCTTGCTCGAGGTGTTCGAGCGCTACCTGAGCGTCTTCGTGATCCTGACGCTGCCCGTCATGTGCGTGATGTTCATGACCGAGATCTCGCTGGCGGTGGCCTCGCGTTTCGCACAGTCGCTCAACGTGTTCTCGCTGGCGATGCCGCTCAAGTCGGTGATGGCCATCGCCATGCTCATGACGCTGATGCCCATGATGAATCAGCGGCTCATGGACTTCACCCAGGACCTGCTGCAGCGTTTCGGAGGGGGCTGATGCCATGAGCGAGAAGACCGAGCCGCCGACCCCCAAGCGACTGCGCGATGCGCGGGAGAAGGGCAACCTCATGTCGTCCAAGGAGGTGGTCTCGACTTTTGTCATGCTTTGCGGCCTGCTGGCCGTCTACGTGGTGTCGACCGACGTGCCCATGCGCTTTCGCCGGGCCCTGGACGAGATGCTGGCCTTGATCGGGCAGGTGGATTTCGGCACCCAGGCCGTGCGCTTCGCGGGCGCCATGGTCACCGAGATGCTGGCCATCACGGGCGTGGTCTTTGGCGCCATCATCCTCGGGGCGGTGTTGTCCAACGTCGGACAGATCGGCATCTACTTCTCCTTGGCCCGGTTCTCCAAGGGGCTGCAGTCGCTGGACCCGGTCAGCAACCTCAAGAACATGTTCTCCAAGAAGACGCTCACGCAGTTCGGCGTCAACCTGGTGAAGGTGGGGCTGATCCTGGGGATCGCCTGGTGGAAGATCGAGGCTGAATGGGTCGGGCTCATCGAGAAGATCTACGCCTGCCGCAGCGACATCCTCTGCGGCCTGCCCGTGGCCGCATCGACGGCCTTCGGGCTGCTGATGTGGATCGTGCTGGCCATGGTGCCGGTCGCGGTGATCGACTGGGCCATCCAGCGTTACCTCTACCTCAAGGACCTCAAGATGAGCATCGACGAGGTCCGGCGCGAGCACAAGGAGCAGGAGGGCTCGCCCGAGATGAAGGGCCACCGCAGGCAGGTGGCTCACGAGATCGTCCACGAGGACCCCGCGCCCCGCACCCGCCAGGCCAGCGTGGTGGTGCGCAACCCCACGCACGTGGCGGTGGCGCTGCGCTACGAGCCGGGCGTGGTGCCGCTGCCCTATGTGGTGTGCAAGGGTGTCGGGTTGATGGCCGAGCGCATCATCCGCGAGGCCGAGCGCCATGGCGTGCCGACCTTCGAGGACGTGCCGCTGGCTCGCGGCTTGAATGACGCCTGCGAGGTCGGCGAGCATGTGCCCACCGCCTACATCGAGCCGGTGGCGCGGGTCATTCGCTGGCTCTACCTGAACTATCCGCAGCGCGTCTTCGACGGCGACGATGGAAGCCTGCGTGCCGCGCTGCAGGCCGCGCCGGCGAGCGCACCGTCGTCCTACAGCGAGGCCAGCACCTACGGTGGCGCGCGGGCCTATGCCGAGCGGGCATCGCAGTGAACCGCGGCCGCGCTCACACCGGCAGGCGCCGCGGGCGACGTGGGTCGGGCGCCGCGGTGCCGGCCTGCCCGGCCTCGATCCGGCGGGTGATCTCGAGCAGGCGCTCGATGTCGGCGGCGCTGGCCCGCAGATGGCGCGGGTCGATGCTCCGCTCGAGCAGCGCGCTGACCTGCAGCAGCCGCTCGCTCACGTCCTGTCCTTCGCGCAGGGCGACCTCCAGGTCGTCGGCCGCCTGGCGGATGCGCTTCATGCGCAGCGCGTGGATCACGGTCTGTGCGTCAACGGCCATGCCGGGGGCTCCTGCGGCCCACGGATGGGCCGGTCAACACCGCTGAGGCGGCAAGGGGAGAGATGATGATCAACGTGGAAGCCTTCTACCAACAGCTGGGCGCCGCGCAGGCGCTGGGGCCCGACGAGCATATCGTCCTCGAGGGCTCCGTGCGTGTGTCATGCACCGACGGCGGCTGGACCGCCATCTTCGAGGGCCTTTCGCCCAGCGAGGACCGACTGGACGCGGCCTTCGAGATCTGCCGCACGGTGGGCGGCCTGCTGCCCTTCACCACCCGCTCGGGGCCCCTGGCCGTGAAGCGACCTGCTGCCGCAACCCAGGACGAGACCGCCGAGGCGATGCGCGGCCTGCAGGCGGTGATGCGGCACCTGGGGCAGGGCGCGCCGTCGGCCTCGGGCTGAGACACCGGCTGAACGCCCCTGAATAGGCCGGGGGCAGGGCGGCGACGCTGCCTTTGCGCAGCTGCACCGCCCTGGCGCGGTCCTCAGACCAGGGTGACCTTGCCGGTCGCCAGGTCGTAGACGCCGCCGACGATGTCGATCTTCTTCTCCCTGAACATCTTCGCAACCAGCGAGGGCCGGACCTCCAGCGCCTGCTCCTGCATCTTCACGTTTTCGAAGATGGCGCGATCGAGCAGCTTGTCGGCGGGGCCGCCCTGGGCCCGCACGACGGCCGGCTGGATGGCCGAGATGATGTCCTGCATGGTGCCGGGCAGCATGTTCCTGGACTCGATGGACTTGACGGCCGCGGACACCGCGCCGCAGTTGCTGTGGCCCAGCACCACGATCAGCGGCACGTTCAGCACGGCCACCGCGTACTCGAGCGAGGACAACAAGGCCGGCGCGGCGTAGTTGCCCGCCGTCCGCACCACGAAGAGTTCGCCCGGACCCTGGTCGAAGGCGAATTCCGGCGCCAGCCGCGCATCGGCGCAGCTCAGGATGGCCGCGATCGGGTACTGCACCTTCGTCCTCGCCGCGCGGCCGGCTGAGAAATCATTCTCGTTCGGCTTGTTCGCCGCGTAGCGTGCGTTGCCGTCCATCAGGCGCTTGAGCGCCTCGGCCGGCGGGATGGCGTTGGGTGCGGCATCGCCCGCTGCGGGGGCCGCCATCGCGCTGCCCAGGCTCCAGGGGGCTGCGGCCGCCACGGCGCCCGCCCGCAGGAAATTGCGGCGCTGGTTGTTGGCGGTCTTGTCATGGGCCTTGGCGGTACCGGGCCAGGCGAAGTCGCAAAGGTTGCACATGTTGGATTCCTTGGGTTGGGGACAGGTCTGTTGGGATCGGCGGTAGGGACGGAATCCTGGGCCAACCGTGTTCCATCTCAATGCTAACTATTTATGAATGGGCTAGCAAGACAGAAATCCAGCGCGCCGGTGATCTGAACCTGCCCCTGGGTGAGGGAGGTCGCCGGTGACTTCAGCACCCTGCCGGACACCGCGCCCATCTTCGGTGTTTCCCGCAGGAACTCCTCGCCCTTGATGTTGAAGACCGGCGTCAGGTGCGTTGACAGCAGTAGCTTCGGGAACCGCTCGAGCCTGCGCAGCGGAATCACCATCCGGCTGTCCAGGCCATCAAGCAGGTCGTTCTGCACATCGTCAATCGCAGCCCTCCGGAGTCCAGGGCCGATGGCCACCCCTTCATCTGCCGGTCCATGGTCGACGGCGGGAAGATCCTGGCTGGCCTGTCCGGGGCCGGTGGAAAGGGGCAGGGGATGTTTTGGAGGGCCCTGCCGTACGGGCCTGGCCCTTTTTTCTTGAGCATGGGAGGGCTTCAGGCGGGATCGCTCCCAGAGCCGCGCCGTGCGGGGTCCCGCTGCCCCACCGCTGCCCCATTCACGCGGCCGAGGTCGGCGGTTCGAACCCGTGAGCAATCACCAGACGAGCCCTGCAGTCCTCTAGAATCCCAAACGAGGGTAGTCGAGCCGTTCCAGAGCGGCTTCATCCCCCCGCCGTCACCGATTCATCACCGATCCACCGCGGATCCATCCACAGAAGGCGAACCTCGGTTCGCCTTTGTCGTGTGTGGGGCCAGTCCCCAGAATTTTCGAGGTCACCGATGTTCGATTTCGTCCGCAAGCACACCCGCCTGATGCAGTTCATGCTGCTGGTGTTGATCGTTCCGGCCTTCGTGTTCTTCGGCGTCGAGGGTTACCGCGGCATGGGATCCTCGGGCGAGACGGTGGCCAAGGTTGCGGGCCGCGCTGTCACCCAGGGCGAGTGGGACAGCGCCCACCGCAACATGGCCGAGCGCTTGCGCTCGCAGCAGCCGGACATCGATGTCTCGCTGCTCGACAGCCCGGAGATGAAGCGCCAGTCGCTCGAGTCGCTGGTGCGCGAGCGGGTGATGCTGGTGGCGTCCGAGGAACTTCACCTCACGACCACCGACGAGCGCCTGCAGCGCCTGTTCGCGGTCGACCCGCAGTTTGCCTTCCTGCGCACGCCCGAGGGTGCGCTCAACAAGGAGGTGCTGATCGCCCGCGGCCTGAGTCCCCAGCAGTTCGAGCAGCAACTTCGTCAGGACATCGCGATGCGCCAGGTGCTGCTGGGCATCGGCGGCACGACACCCGCCCTGGCCCGCGTGGCCGATGTGGCGCTCGATGCGCTGCTCCAGCAACGCGAGGTCAGCCTGGCACGCTTTGAGTCCAAGAACTACGTCGACAAGGTGAAGCCGAGCGAGGCCGATCTCGAGGTCTATTACAAGGATCCCAAGCTCTCAGCCGCCTTCGAGGCTCCGGAGCGCGCCAGCATCGAGTACGTGGTCCTCGACCTCGAGGCTCTCAAGCCCGGGATTGCCGTCACGGAAGAAGAGTCGCGCCAGTTCTATGAGCAGAATGCTTCCCGCTACGGGACGCCCGATGAGCGCCGCGCCAGCCACATCTTGGTGAAGGCCGACAAGGCCGCTCCAGCCCCTGAGCGGGAGAAAGCCCGGGCCAAGGCCGAGGGGCTGCTGGCCGAGGTTCGCAAGGACCCCGCTCGCTTCGCCGAGCTGGCCCAGAAGAATTCCGACGACCCGGGTTCGGCGGTCAAGGGCGGCGACCTCGATTTCTTCGGTCGCGGTGCGATGGTCAAGCCCTTCGAGGACGCGGTCTTCGCGCTCAAGGCGGGCGACATCAGCGGTGTGGTCGAGAGCGATTTCGGCTTCCACATCATTCAGCTGGTGGCTCTGCGCGGGGGCGAGAAGAAGCCCTTCGAGGCGGTGAAGGCCGAGATCGAGAACGAGATCCGGCAACAACAGGCCCAGCGCAAGTTTGCCGAAGCCGCGGAGACCTTCACCAACACCGTCTACGAGCAATCCGACAGCCTCAAGCCCGTGGCCGACAAGCTCAAGCTGACCGTCAAGACCGCTTCGGCCGTGACCCGCAGCGTGCAGCAGGGCGCTCAGGGACCACTCGCCAATGCCAAATTCCTGACGGCCATCTTCTCCGACGATGCGGTCCGGAACAAGCGCAACACCGAAGCCGTGGAGATCGCGCCGAACCAGCTGGCCTCGGCCCGGGTGACCAACCATGCGCCCGCGCGCAAGCTGCCCTTCGAGGAAGTGAAAGACCAGGTCCGTCTGCGCGTCGTTGCGGCCCAGGCCGCTGCGCTGGCCCGCAAGGAAGGCGAGGCCAGGCTCGCTGCCTGGCGGGGCGGCGCCCCTGCCGAGGGGCTGGAGCCGCCGATGAAGATTTCTCGTGGCCAGACCCAGACCTATCCCAGCGAACTGATCGATGCCGTGATGAAGGCCTCGCCCGCGCCCCTGCCGGCATGGACCAGCGTCGATTTCGGCGACCAAGGCTTTGCCGTTCTGCGCATCGACAAGGTCCTGCCGCGCGATCCTGCGGGCGGCGATGCCAAACAATTGCAGCTCCAGTACGCCCAGGCCTGGGGCATCGCCGAGTCGGAGGCCTACTACCAGGCCCTGCGCGAGCGCTTGAAGGTCAAGATCACCGGCACGGTCAAGACACAAACAGCAGCCTCGGCCCCGTCTCGCTGAGCTGTCCTTCGCTATACTTCTTCGTTCAGCGGTGGCTGTAGCTCAGTTGGTAGAGTCCAGGATTGTGATTCCTGTTGTCGTGGGTTCGAGCCCCATCAGCCACCCCAAGTAAATCAAGCACTTAGCCCGGCACCTGCCGGGCTTTTTGTTGCGCGCAGACCCCGAACATTCGCGGCATGCAGTGCGGGCTCAGAATCAGAATCGCTTGACCACCATGTTCCGGTACGCACTCCTCCTCCTGCTCGCTTTGATGCCGCCTGTGAGCCAAGCCACCCCGGAACCCGCCTACGACGTCGATCGGCAGATCGGTGAGCAGATCGAACTGCGCCGCTACGCCGGTTACGTGGTGGCGGAGGTGGTTTGGGACGCCACAGCCGCCGAGGCCGGCAACAAGGCATTCCCCATCCTGGCCGGCTACATCTTTGGCAAGAACAAGGGGGAGCGCAAGTTGGCGATGACGGCGCCCGTGACGCAAAGCGCCGAGCCCATGAAGTTGGCGATGACCGCCCCGGTGACGCAAGCGGCGGTGGCAGGGGGCATGCGGGTGCAGTTCGTGCTGCCCCAGGACGTGACGCTGGCCACAGCGCCTGAGCCGCTGGACCCGCGGGTGCGCCTGCGCGAGGAACCCCCGACATTGCTTGCGGCCATCCGTTATTCCGGCACCTGGTCGCAGTCCAACTACGACGAGCACTTGGGCAAGCTGCAGGCGGCTCTGGCCGCCGCCGGGATCGCCACCCAGGGCGAGCCGGTGCTGGCGCGCTACAACGGCCCCATGACGCCGTGGTTCTTGCGCCGCAACGAGATCTGGCTGATCCTGCGATGAAACGCTGGGTGTCCGCCTCCTGGCGGGGCGCCTTGGCCACGCTGCTGCTGGCGGTGGGCAACGCGGGGGCCCAGCCCATTGAGTTCGCCGAGCGCTACAGCGTCGTGCCGGTCGTCACCGACGGCATCGGCAAACGCTACATGGGTCGCGAGATTTCGGCCGTGATGGGATGGCAGGGTGCGGCCTGGCTCGAGCGGGAAGAGCGCGATCGCGAGGAACGCACCGATCTGCTGTTGGCGGCCCTGGCGCTTCAGCCCGGCATGGTGGTGGCCGACATCGGCGCCGGCACCGGGTACTTGTCGCGGCGCATGGCGCCGGCGGTGACGCCGGGCGGGAAGATCTGGGCCGTCGATGTGCAGCCTGAAATGGTGAACTTGTTGCAGGCCAGCGCCAAACGCAGCGGGCTGACGCAGATCGAGGCGAGGCTCAGTGCGGTCGATGACGTCAGGCTGCCCGCCCGCTCGGTAGACCTCGCAATCATGGTCGACGTCTATCACGAGCTGTCCTATCCCTACGAGGTGATGGTCAGCCTGATGAAGGCGCTCAAGCCCGGCGGTCGCATCGTCTTCGTTGAGTACAAGGCGGAAGACGCCCGCGTGCCGATCAAATCGCTGCACAAGATGAGCGAGGCGCAGATCAAGCGCGAGGCCGCTGTCTTCGAGCTGGACTGGGAGCGCACCGTGAGCACGCTGCCCTGGCAGCATGTCGTGGTGTTCCGCAAGCGGGGCTGAGCGCGCGGCGGGAAGGCGGCTCTCAAAGGCGGGTGCGATCACCTGGAGAGATGACGATGCGTGGCCGCCGTGCCGCCATGATCCCGCGCCAAAGGGCGCAATCAGACCACGCCCCGCTCCCGCAACCCGTCAATGTCTGGGCGGCTCATACCCAGCCAGTCCACCAGCACCTCATCGGTGTGCTGACCCAGGAGCGGCGGCGGAAGGCGGTACTCGACCGGTGAGCCTGACAGGCGGATCGGGTTGGCCACCAGGGGCACGCTGGCCGCGGTCGGGTGGGGCATCTCGATCCGCAGGCCGCGCGAGCGCACCTGCTCGTCGGCAAAGACCGCATCCAGGCCGTTGATCGGGCCGCAGGGCACCGACAAAGGCTCCAGCAGGGCCACCCACTCGTGGGTCGTTCGCTGGACGGTGGTGCGGCGCATGAGCGGGATCAGCGCATCGCGGTTCGCCACCCGCTGCGCAGGGGTGTTGAAGCGCGCGTCGTCTGACCACTCCGCATGACCGGCGGCGGCACAGAAGCGGGCGAACTGCCCGTCGTTGCCGATGGCGAGGATCATGTCGCCGTCGGCGGTGGGAAAGTCTTGGTAGGGCACGATGGTCGGGTGGGCGTTGCCCATGCGGCGCGGCACCTCACCGACGCAGAGGTAGCTGGCCGCCTGGTTGGCCAAGGCGGCGACCTGCACATCCAGCAGGGCCAGGTCGATGTGCTGGCCGAGTCCGGAGCGCTCGCGCTCCAGCAGCGCGGCCTGCACGGCATTGGCGGCGTAGAGCCCCGTCATGATGTCGGTGAGCGCCACGCCCACTTTCTGGGGCCCGGCACCCGCCTCGCCCTCGGCGCGGCCGGTGAGGCTCATCAGTCCCCCCATGCCCTGGATCAGGAAGTCGTAGCCGCCGCGCTCGGCGTAGGGGCCGGTTTGGCCGAAGCCGGTGATTGAGCACACCACCAGCCGAGGGTTGAGCGCCATCAGTTGCTGCGCGTCCAGACCGTACTGGGCCAGGCCGCCGCGCTTGAAGTTCTCGAGCAGTACGTCAGCCTGGTGCGCCAGGCGGCGCACCAGGGCCTGGCCCTCGGGGGCGGCCAGGTCGAGGGTGATCGAGCGCTTGTTGCGGTTGGCGCAGAGGAAATATGCCGCCTCACCGGTGCTCGCGCCCGCGGGATCCAGCAGGTGGGGCGGACCCCAGGCGCGCGTATCGTCGCCCGCGCCGGGCCGTTCGACCTTGACCACATCGGCGCCCAGGTCGCCCAGCAACTGCGCGGCCCAGGGGCCGGCCAGCACCCGCGAGAGATCGAGGACCCGCAGTCCCGCCAGCGGAGCGGCTCGCGGAGCCAGGCCGGTCATCGCGGTCAGTGGCTGAAAGCCTGGATGCCCGTCTGGGCGCGGCCCAGGATCAGCGCGTGGACGTCGTGCGTGCCCTCGTAGGTGTTGACCACCTCCAGGTTGACCAGGTGGCGGGCGACGCCGAATTCATCAGAGATGCCGTTGCCACCCATCATGTCGCGCGCCAAGCGGGCGATGTCGAGGGCCTTGCCGCAGGAGTTGCGCTTCATGATCGAGGTGATCTCGACCGACGCCGTGCCCTCGTCCTTCATGCGGCCCAGGCGCAGGCAGCCCTGCAGGCCCAGGGTGATCTCGGTCTGCATGTCCGCCAGCTTCTTCTGGATGAGCTGGTTGGCCGCCAGCGGGCGGCCGAACTGTTGGCGATCGAGCACATACTGGCGGGACCGGTGCCAGCAGTCCTCCGCGGCGCCGAGCGCCCCCCAGGCGATGCCGTAGCGGGCGCTGTCCAGACAGGTGAAGGGGCCCTTGAGGCCGCGCACCT
>CAISYQ010000185.1 GCA_903889735.1 uncultured Methylibium sp. | reverse complement strand
CGCCGTTCTCTAGCGGCCAATTCACCAGTGCGGCGATGCGGGCCTCCAGCCGCGCACAGACCGGGTTTTCACCGCGGGCGAAGAACATCCCCTCGCTGGTGCGGGCGGCGTGGATCTCGCTCTGGCCCGTGGCGATCTCCACCGTGTGCGAGCGCGCCAGGCGCTCGCGGGCAAGCGCCATGAGTTCGTCGCATTCCTCGTCGGTCAGCAGGCCGGAGAAGACCACCACCCGCGGATCGCGCAGGGCGACGACCACCCCGACCTCGCGGTCATGGGCCCAGACCTTGGCGGGTGAGCCCTCAAGAGCAGGCTCGGGCAGGCGCAGCGCGAGGGAGGGTAAGCCGCGCTCCCGATCCGTTGGGTCAGCGACCCGGCCAGTGGCCTGTGTTTCCGTCGAGCCGGTCTCCTCTGCCCCGGCAGTCTGGTCGGCCGCCACCGCCACAGGCCGTGTCTTTGCGGCATGCTCCCGCAGCACCCCGCTCAGCACGGTTTCCAGCGCCTCGATGGCGACCTCCTCCTGCCATCCGCTGGCCTTCATGGCCTCGAGCACCGCCTCGGGCCGATGCCCGGCGCGTGCCTGCTCGACGATCCACTGACGCAGTTCGGGCGTGATCGGCTGGCGGGTGACGCTGCTCATGGGGCGGGCTCCGAGGCGGTAGGTGCCGTGCGCAATTGTGTTGTCGGGGGCTGAGGCGCTTCAATCCTGCCCAGACAGCCGGCGGCGGAACACCAGGCGGTCGGGCTCGCTTGCTGCGGCGTCGAAGGCATAGCCCTCGCTGCAAAACGACTGCAATGCCTCGGGCGTGGCCGCGCGTTCGCGGATCGCGTGGCGCGCCATGAGGCCGCGCGCCCGCTTGGCATGGAAGCTGATGATCTTCCAGACGCCGCCCTTCCAGTCCTGGAAAACGCATTGCAGCACTGGGGCGCGCAGCACCTTGCGATCAACCGCCTTGAAGTACTCCTCAGAAGCGAGGTTGACGATCCACGGCTGCGGATCTTCGCGCAGCGCCGCGTCGAGGTGCTCCGCGATCTCGCGGCCCCAGAACGCGTAGAGGTCCTTGCCGCGGGCATTGGCGAGCCGCGTGCCCATCTCCAGCCGGTAGGGTTGCATGCGGTCGAGCGGACGCAGCACGCCGTAGAGGCCGCTGAGGATGGCCAGGTGCTGCTGCGCCCAGGCCATGTCCTGCGGGTCGAGGCTGGCGGCGTCCAGGCCCTCGTAGACATCGCCGTTGAAGGCGTAGACGGCCGGTCGGCTGTTGCGGGCGGTGTGGCGCGGAGAAAAAGCCCGGTAGCGGTCCACGTTGAGCCCGGCCAGGGGCTCGCTCAGGTCCATCAACGCGGCCACTCCCGCCTGGTCGTGCAGGCGCAGCACCTCGATGAGCTCAAGCGCGCGCCCAAGGTGCTGCGGCGAGGTGGAATCCGGCAGCGGCAGGGGGCTGTCGAAGTCGAGGGTCTTGGCCGGTGAGAGCAGCAGCAGCATGGTGGCAAGTCCGCGCGCAGGACGCACGGGCACTGAAAACGATAGCGTAGCAGCGCGGCGACCGCTCAGGCACTCGACTCAGGTAGGCCGCTCAAACATGCAGCTCAAGCTTGCATCTCAGCCACGCCGCTCCAACATGCAGCTCGGGCATACAGCTCGGGCATGATTCCATCAATGAAGAAACCGCCGTCGACCACCCTGCCCTGCCCTTGCGGTGGCCCCACCCTGCAGACCTGCTGCGGCCGCTTTCTGGGCGGCGAGACCGCCCCCGATGCGGCGG
>CAISYQ010000184.1 GCA_903889735.1 uncultured Methylibium sp. | reverse complement strand
GCTCGAGGTGGCGCAGAGCATCGCCGTGATCATCAGCCTGGCCGACCGCGGCGACGACCCGAACGTGGTCACCCTCTCCACCCTGCACGCCGCCAAGGGTCTGGAGTGGCCGCATGTCCAGCTGGTGGGCGTCAACGAGGGGCTGCTGCCTTTCAAGATGGACGATGAGTCGCTCACCCCCGAGGCGCTCACCCAGCGCCTGGAGGAGGAGCGCCGGCTCATGTACGTGGGCATCACCCGCGCGCGCACCACGCTGGCGGTGAGCTGGCTGAAGCGCCGCAAGCGCGGCCGCGAAACCGTGGCCGGCGCGCCCAGCCGCTTCATCACGGAGATGAAGCTGGACGAGGAGAAGGCGAAGGAAGACCCGCGCGAGCGGCTGAAGAAGCTGCGCGAGCAGCTGGCGGCCGGGACGCCGGCGGCGTCAACCGCCGCAGCCGGCCCAGGCCGGGCCTGACGCGCGCGGGGCCTGCCCCGGGCACATCAGGCCGGCTCAAGACGCCGTGCCGCCGCGGCCTCGCTCAAGGGCAGAGGCCGACAGCGGCCCCCGCCCGACTCACAGGCTCAGCACCACCTTGCCCATGTGCCGGCCCGCCGCGAGGTGGGCGAAGGCGTCGGCCACGGCATCCCGCTCGAACACCTGGTCGATCTGGGGCTGCAGGCTGCTGGCGCTGATCGCCTGGCACATCGCCTGCACCGAGCTGGCCGGGCCGACCGCGATGCCGCGCACCCGGGCCTGGGTCTGCAGCACCTGCAGGGGGTTGATCTCGCCGGCCTTGCCACCCAGGTAGCCGATGACGTTGATCTGCCCGCCGGGGTGCAGGGCCTGGAAGGACTGGGCAAAGCTGCCCGGCCCGCCCACCTCCACGACATGGTGGACGCCGCCGGTCAGCGCCTGCACCGCAGCCCCCCAGGCCGGCTGGGTGCGGTAGTTGAGGGTGGCGTCGGCGCCCAGCTGGCGGGCCCGCGCCAGCTTCTCGTCGCTGGACGACAGGACCAGCACCCGCGCGCCGTGCAGCTTGGCGAACTGCAGCGCGAACAGCGAGACCCCGCCGGTGCCCTGCACCAGCACCCATTGCCCCGCACACAGCCGGCCTTCGGTGACCAGCGCCTGCCAGGCCGTGACAGCGGCGCAGGGCAGGCAGGCCGCCTGCGCGTGGCTGAGGTGGGCCGGGCTGCGCATCACCCCGCGGGCTGGCAGCACCCGGTACTCGGCCAGCATGCCGTCCAGCGGGCCGCCCAGGGTCTGGGCCTGCAGTGCCTGATCGAAGCCCCCCGCCTGCCAGCCCTGCCAGAAGTGGCCCATCACCGCATCGCCAGGCTGGAAGCCGGTGACCTCGCGGCCCACCGCGACGATCTCCCCGGCGCCATCGGACAGCGGCACCAGCCCCTGCGGGAAGACCTGGTGGTACTGACCGTTGATGACCTCCCAGTCGCGGTAGTTCAGCGAAGCCGCGCGCACGCGGATCAGCACCTGGTCGGCAGCCGGCTCGGGAACGGCGCGCTCAACCGTCTGGAGGTGTTCGACGCCGAATGTCGCGCCGAGGGTGATGGCCCACATGGTCTAGTCCTTTGCAGTGTGTTTGTGGGCGCCCGCGCCTCGCAGGGCGATGGCCTCGATCTCGAACATCAGCGACGGCAGGGCCAGCGCCTTGACCTCGATGATGCTGTCGGCTGGGTAGGGCGGTTTGAAGAATTGGCGGCGCAGTTCGATCACCTCGGGGAAATGGCGCATGTCGGTCATGAAGATCGTGACCTTGACCACGTCATCCAGGCTGGAGCCACCGGCCGCCAGGACCTTGCCCAGGTTCTCGAAGGCGGCCTCGGCCTGGGCCCGGAAATCGCCCTCGCCGACGATCGCACCCTGCTCGGTGATCGCCGCCTGGCCGGAGACGAAGATCCAGGGATCCACCGCGATCGCCTGCGACAGGGCGAAGGGCTCGAAGGGGTCGACGGCGGTCTGGATGCGGCGCATGGGGGTGGACATGGTCTTCTTTGCGGGGTGAGGGCGGTGGTTGCAGCAGGGTCAGGTTTCGCTGGTCTGGGGGACCAGTGAGGCGCGGGCAGGGTACCAGCAGCGCGGCCTGGTGGCTGGCCGTGCGCCGGGCCGCGCTCAGCGCGGGGCGACCGGCGGCCCACTCCGCTGCCCCTGGGGCAGCGGCCGGTGGTGGCACTTGGGGCAGTGCTCGAACACGCCTACATCCCCTTGAACAGCCCCGCGTAGCTCCGGCTGACCTCGAGCCGCTCGGGGTGGCCTCTCACGCCGAGGATCTGGCGGCCACGCGGGTCGCGGGTGACGCTGGCGATGGCGCCCACGTTGACCAGGGTGCTGCGGTGGATCTGCCAGAACTGCCGCGGATCGAGCTCCTCGACCAGCTCCTTGATGGGCTTGCGGATCAGCGCCTCCTGCTGCGCGGTCTGCACCCGGGTGTATTTCTCGTCGCTGATGAAGAACAGCACCTCGGCCACCGGGATCATCTGGATGCTCTGGCCCACCTGGGCCTGGATCCACTCCAGCGGCGGGGGCGTACCGCCCGCGTGCAGCCGACCGGCGAGCTGGTGCAGCAGCTGCTGCAGCGGCGGCGCGGCGGCCTCCTCGGGCGTGCCGCGGCTGGCCAGGCGTTGGCGGATGCGCTGTGCGGTGAGCTGCAGGCGCTGGGCCTCGGCGGGCTTGAGCACCTAGTCAATGGCGCCCTGCTCGAAGGCCTCGACCGCGTACTGGTCATAGGCGGTGATGAACACCACCTCGGGCAGCAGCTCGTCGGGGCCGATCACCATCTGCGCGATCTGGCGCGCCGCCTCCACCCCGGTCAGGCCCGGCATGCGGATGTCGAGGAAGACGACGTCCGGGCGGTGCTCGGCCACCAGCGCCACCGCCTCCAGGCCGTTCCGGGCCTCGGCCACGATCTGCAGCTCCGGCCAGGCCTCGGCCAGCCGCGCGCGCAGCTGGTCGCGCATCAGGCGCTCGTCGTCGGCCAGCACTGCGTGGGGCGCGCTGCCGGCCCGCGCGGTGGGGGCCATGGTTTCCGGTTTCATGGGCACTCTCCTTAGGGCGGCGCCGCGGGTGCGGGTTCAGGTGGTCGCGCCCTGCGGCACCTGGGCCTTGTAGGGCAGTCGGATCGTCGCACGCGTGCCGCCGCCGGGCACGCCGGCCACCTCCAGACGGGCGCGGTGACCGTAGAGCAGCTGCAGCCGTTCGCGGATGTTGGCCAGACCGGTGCCGGCGCCGGCGGTGTCGGCCTGACCGAAGCCCACGCCGGTGTCAGTGACAGTGACCGCGAGCTCGCCGTCCACGATCTCGGCCCGCACCGAGAGCCGGCCGCCTTCGGGCTGGGGCTCCAGGCCGTGCTTGATGGCGTTCTCCACCAGGCCCTGCAGCATCATCGGCGGGAACTCGGCCGAGCGCAGGCCATCGGGCACGTTGATGTCGGTCGTGAGGCGCTCTTCCATCCTCACCTTGAGGATGTCGAGGTAGGGCTCGACCACCGCCACCTCCTGCCCGAGCTGGCGCTGTCCGCCCTGGGCACCGGACTCGCGCAGCGAGGGCATGGTGGCGCGCAGCAGCGCGATCAGGCTCTTCTGCATGCGGCTGGCGCGCGGCGGGTCGGTTTCGATCAGGTGGTCGATGCTGGCCAGCGTGTTGAACAGGAAATGCGGCTCCACCTGCGCCTGCATGGCGGCCATGCGGGCTTCCGCCACCTGGCGCTTGAGCTGCTCGGCCTCGGCGGTTTCGGTGGCCTGCGCGGCCTTCACCTCGGCCTGCAGGCGGCCCTTGTAGGTGATCTTGATCACGATCGAGGCCACGATCCACAGCAACGCCAGCTGGGGCAGGAAGTCGCCGTAGCGGATGGTGCGCACGCGCGTATGCGTGCCGGGGGTGGACTCGTCGTCGCCGGCGATGTCGACCGTGATGCCGCTGGTGTCACCCGGCCCCTGCGCCTCGCGAACGGCCTCGCTGATCTCGCGCTCGGCCTCGCGGATGGCCTCGCGCACGGCCTCGGTGGCGGCACCGGGCGGCACGGTGATCTGGATGGACACGCCGCCGTCCGGCCCGTCCTTGTGGGCTGGTGCGGGCGTGGCGCCGGCAGCCCCGCTTGAGCCGGCGCCCTGGGCCGCCGCCGCACCGGCGACTGCCGCGCCGGAGGCGCCCCCGTCCGGCGCCATGCCGGCGGCTGCGGGCGCGGATGCCGGTGCGGGTGCCGAGGCCGCCGCCGGCCGCTTGACGATGCGGATCCCGCGCTCGTCGATCGAGATGTCCACCCCCTCGCCCGGCGCGTCCCCCGCTGGGGATTTCTCGATGCGGATCGACTTGTCGATGTGCACCCCCGGGATGGCCGGCACCTTGGGGGGTTTGGGCGGCTGGCCGGCCGATCCCTTGGCCGGGTGCTCGGTCACCTGCTCGGTGATCGTCCAGGTGAAGGGCGGCAGGTCGTGCAGGATGCTCACGCCGATCATCAGCAGCACGGCCAGCAGGAAGAAGCGCTTCCAGCTGATGGCCACCAGCCAGGCGGCGTAGGCGTGGAAGCCGCGAGCGACGGCGGCTGAGAAACGTGGCCAGCCCGAGGGACCGGAGAGGGGGGTGGAGGGGCGGTGGGTGTTCATGGCGCGACTCTAGGGGGACGGCCTGCCTGGCGCCATCCACAGGCGACGGCCTGCGGATCGCGGCCGACGAGCGGCGCCGGCGGCCGACGAAGCGCACCAGAGGGCCAAGCGAAAATTACCTTAATGTGAGCGCCCGCTTCGCCCGTTCGCTGATCGCGTTGGGGAAGTACAGCGCCGTCAGGCTCTTGCTGTGCACCGGGGAGTGGCCGTCGCGGTAGGCGGCTTCGGGGTCGGCGGCGTAGCGGCGCCAGTCGCGGACCCAGTGGATGGCGTCGCAGACCTCCAGCAGGCCCAGGGTCTCGCGGTCGCCGATCAGCACGCCCTGCACCCGCAGGCCATGCTGGGCCCTGGCGGTGTCCAGCTGTCGCAGCGTGGCCTCGGTGCAGCCGAACTCGCCGTCGCTGATCACCATCAGGTCGGCCTGGTGCCAGCCCTCGCGGTTCACCGCCTCGATGGCGCGGGCGATGGGCGCGGCCAGATCGGTGCCGCCGTCGAAGGCCTGGCCGATGAAATCCAGCAGCGCGTCCAGGCCGGCGGGCGTGAAGGCGAGTTCGTGCTCCAGCACCTCGCCTGGGCCGCCGAAGGCGATCAGCCGGCAGCGCCGCCGCTCGCGGTGGGCCACGCGCGCGGCCTCGATCGCCACCGCCTTGGCCAGGGGCTCGGGGGCGCCGCGCATCGAACCCGAGGTGTCGATGCACAGCAGCATCGGCCCGCGCTCGGCCGGTGGCGTGTCGGGCACGCGGGCGGTGCGCAGCGCCTGGGCGCCGCCAGGCCGGTGTTCCAGCAGCACCGCCTGCTCGTCCCAGACCATCAGCCGGCCCTCGGCCAGCCGGGCCCGCCAGAGCTTGCGCAGCAGCGGGTGGCGCAGCTGCGCGGCCTCGGAGGGCAGCATGCGGGCGAGCTGCCGGCCCGGCCGCACGCCCAGGATCTCGCCCGGCGCGTCGGGCAGGCGTGTCTCCACCCAATGGCCGGGCGCCTGCTCGCGGCCCGCCCCGGCCGGCACCGGTGCCGGCGGCATCTCGCGCGGCAGGCCGCGGCCGAGCGCCGCGATCAGCGCGGCCAGCGTCGGCACCCGGGCGATCAGGTCGGCCAGCTCCTTGGCGAGCGTCCACTCGCGCCGGGCCAGCCGCCCGCGCAGCGCCTCGCGCGACAGCGAGGCCAGGTCGCCCAGGCCCTGCAACAGGGCGCGCAGCTCCTCCCAGTCGCTGCGCTGCTCGTTCCATTCGGCGCTGAAGGCCGCCACCATGGCCGCGATGGCCTCCTCGCGCGGCTGCCACTCGGGCCGGTCGATCAGGCGGTCAAGGTGCCAGAGCGCGGTGCGCAGCACCTGCTGCGCCGCCGCCGGGTTGCCGCGGGCGAAGCCGGGCAGGGCGAGCGCGCCGAGCGCGGTGCGCAGCGGACCCAGCGCCTGCGGGTCGCCGAAGTCCAGCCCGCCGTCGGGCAGCTCACCGGATGCCAGCGACCGCAGCCAGCCGTCGGCATGCAGCAGCCGTTCGTGCGAGCCGCCCACCGCCGCCGTCAGTGCCGGCAGCCAGACCTCTTTGGGCAGCGCCGCCAGCGCGTCGTAGGGACGGTCGACGGCGGCGCGCCAGTTGTCCATGGGGGGTCAGGCCGCGGTCGGGTCCGGGGTCTGGCCCTGGGCCTCGTCCCAGCGGATGGGCGCGGGGTGCTGCGCCGGCGCGGGATCGACCGCGGCCGGATTGGCGAGGGCCGGATCGACCGGCAGGGCCGCAAACCCGGCCCGCACCGCCTGCAACCGGTCCCGCAGCGAGTCCACGGTGGCCACCGACTCGGCGCGCGCCGCCGCGATGCGCCGCACCAGCGCGGGCGGCAGCCACGGCGATCGCGCCAGCTCGGCGGCGGCCTGTGCGGCCGCCTCGCGCAGTGGCGCCAAGTGCGCCTGGGTGCGCGCCAGCAGCTCGTCGGTCTGGGCCACCCGGGCGGCGATGTGCAGCGGTCCGAATTGGGGGCGCATCCGCTCCCCCAGCCGCGCCGACAGCATGCGCGCCATGCCGGGGTCGCTGCCGTCGGAATCGCCCACACCGGGCATCGAGCGGGCCAGGGCCAGCTTGCCGGCGGTGCCGTCGTCCTGGCGCGGGGT
>CAISYQ010000183.1 GCA_903889735.1 uncultured Methylibium sp. | reverse complement strand
CCAGGTCTGCGCCGAGGTCGGCGCCCTTGGTGAAGATGCCGCCACCCAGACGGGCGAAGATCGAGATCAGGCTCGAGCCAAAGGCGAAGCCCAGCAAGGGCTTGAGCGCGACCGAGAGGCTGCTGGTCGGGGTGATCTGGCCGTTGCTGGTGAGGAACCAGAACAGCAAGGTCACGCCGAGCAGGCCGAGGCCGACCACCAGCATGCCGGTGATGGCGCCGCCCTTGAAGGCGACCGCCAAGGCGGGTGCCATGCCCTGGGTGGCCGCTTGGGCGGTGCGCACATTGGCCTTGACCGAGACGTTCATGCCGATGAAGCCGCAGGCCCCCGACAGCACGGCGCCAATCACGAAGGAGACCGCCGTGGGCATGTCGATGAAGATGCCGATCAGGATGGTGAGCACGACCCCGACGATCGCGATCGTGCGGTATTGGCGCGCCAGGTAGGCAGCGGCACCCTGCTGGATCGCCATCGCGATTTCCTGCATCCGGGCATTGCCGGCGTCTTGTTTGAGGATCCAGCTTCGTTGGACGAAGCCGTACACGACGGCCGCGAGGCCGCACACCAGCGCAAAAATGAGCGCCATGGAACTGGTCATGGAAAGGGTCTCCTTGATCGCTTCAGATCCGCCAGTGGCGGGCCAACCCGGCTCTTGTACGGTCCCGAGGGACCCGACCGGGGGCCGCGAGATGCTAAGTGATGCCTTGCTGCATCGCAATGCGATCTGCCCCGTGTTTTCCAGTGGGTCCCGGTGTTGCAGGGCAGGCCAGGGACGGGAGCAACGGTCAGTCTCGCGACAGCCCCCTGCTTAGAATGCGGGTTTTCCCGTGATATGGAAGGACGCCATGAGCCTGCACAACGTCACCCCCGGCGCCAAGGCGCCCGAAGAGTTCAACGTCATCATCGAGATCCCGATGAACGCCGACCCGATCAAGTACGAGGTCGACAAGGCCAGCGGCGCCATCTTCGTGGACCGCTTCATGACCACCGCCATGCACTACCCGTGCAACTACGGCTATGTGCCCCAGACGCTGTCGGACGACGGCGATCCGGTCGATGTGCTGGTGATCACGCCCTTTCCGCTGACCCCCGGCGTGGTGGTGACCTGCCGCGCGATCGGCGTCCTCAAGATGGAGGACGAGGCGGGCGGCGATGCCAAGCTCCTGGCGGTGCCCACCACCAAGATCCTGCCCATCTACGACCATTGGAGGAAGCCGGAGGACATCAACCAGATGCGCCTGAAGGCGATCCAGCATTTCTTCGAGCATTACAAGGACCTCGAGGTCGGCAAATGGGTCAAGGTGCAGGGCTGGGAAGGCCCCGAAGCGGCCCGGCAGGAGGTGCTGGACGGCATTGCGAACTACGCCAAGGCGAAGCAGGGCTGAGTTCGACACCAACGGCGGGCGCCCCTGGTTTGCGGGTTGCCCGCCGGTCCCGCCGGACAGTGCCTCAGTGCATACACTGCGGTTCTTCAGCAGTTTTCGCTGGCGGGATGTCAAACATGGTCAAGTATTTTTCGGTCCATCGGTTCTTTCTGGCGGGCCTCTGTGCGCTGGCTTTGGCGCAAGCCGGCGGGCCGGCACAGGCCCAGTCCGTGGCGGCTGCCCCGCCCAAGGGTCTGTCTGCGGTCACGGCGGTCGAGGGGATCACCGAATACCGCCTGGCCAATGGCCTGCAGTTGCTGTTGGTGCCGGATGATTCCAAGCCCACGACCACGGTCAACCTGACCTACCGGGTCGGTTCCCGTCATGAGAACTATGGCGAGACCGGCATGGCGCACTTGCTGGAGCACCTGGTCTTCAAGGGCACGCCGACCACGCGCAACGTGTGGGGGGAATTCACCAAGCGCGGTCTGCGTGCCAACGGCAGCACCTGGTTCGACCGCACCAACTACTTTGCCAGCTTCGCGGCCAAAGACGACAACCTGAAGTGGTTCTTGTCCTGGCACGCGGACGCGATGGTCAACAGCTTCATCGCCCGGCGGGATCTCGACACCGAGATGACGGTGGTCCGCAACGAGATGGAGATGGGCGAGAACAACCCCGGCCGGATGCTGTACCAGAAGACCTTGTCGGCGATGTACGACTGGCACAACTACGGCAAGGACACCATCGGCGCTCGCAGCGACATCGAGAACGTCGATATCGGTCGCCTGCAGGCCTTCTACCGGATGTACTACCAGCCCGACAACGCCTCTCTGGTGGTGTCGGGCAAGTTCGAGCCGGCCAAGGTGCTGGCCTGGGTCCAGCAGTACTTCGGCAAGATCCCCCGGCCCAAGCGCCAGCTGCCGGCGATGTACACGCTCGACCCCGTTCAGGATGGCGAGCGCGCCATCACTCTGAGGCGCGTGGGCGGGACGCCCCTGCTGTACGCGGGCTACCACACGCCTGCGGCGGCCCACCCTGACCATGCGGCCGTGGAGGCGCTGAGCCTGGTGCTGGGCGACGCGCCCTCGGGGCGTCTGCACAAGCGCTTGGTCGAGAAGCAACTTGCCGCCAGCGTGGCCGCCGAGCCCTTCAGCCTGCGTGAGCCCGGGCTGGCGCTTTTTGTTGCGGAGCTGGCGCCGGGCCAGGACGTGGCCCGGGCGTCCTCGGAATTGCTGGCCACGCTGGAGTCCTTGGCGAGTGAGCCGCTGACCGCGGAGGAGCTGCAACGCGCCCAGGCCAAGTGGCTCAAGCGCTGGGAGATGGCCTTCACCAACCCGGAGACGGTGGGCGTGTCGCTGTCGGAGTCGGTGGCCCAGGGCGATTGGCGGCTCTTCTTCCTGCTGCGCGACCGCGTCAAGACCCTCCAGCTCGGGGACGTGCAGCGGGTGGCGGCCGAGCGGCTGCTGCCTGCCAACCGCACGCTCGCGACCTACCTGCCGACCGACAAGCCCCAGCGTGCACCGGTGCCGGTGGCCGTGGACGTGGCCGCCCAGTTCCGTGACTTCAAGCCGCAAGTAGCGGCCACGGCGGTGGCGGCTTTCGACACCTCGCCCGCCCACATCGATGCCAAGACCCAGCGCTTTGCGCTGCCCAGTGGCATGAAGGTCGCCCTGCTGCCCAAGCCTACCCGGGGCCAGGCGGTCAATGCCACGCTCGCGCTCCACTTCGGTGACGAGCAGAGCCTCGCCAACCAAGGCGACGTGCCTTCCTTGGTCGCGGCCATGCTGGATGAAGGCACCGACACCCGGGACCGCCAGCAGATCCGCGACCGCCTGGACGCGCTTCAGGCCGAACTGAGCGTCGCACCCGCCGCCGGCGGCGTCAACGTGGGCATTGCCACCAAGCGGGAGCACCTGCCAGCGGTGATCGCGCTGCTGGGCGCCATCCTGCGGCGGCCCGCCTTCCCGCCGGCGGTGCTGGAAGAGCAGCGCAGCCAGGCCCTCACCGGCGTGGAGCAGCAGCACAAGGAACCGGAGGCCCTGGCTTCCAACGCCATCGAGCGGCATGCCAACCGCCACCCCCGCGGCGACGTGCGCCATGCCCGCAGCTTCGATGAAATGGTCGAGGACATCCGCTCTGCCCGCGTTGAGCAGCTGCGCGAGTTTCACCGGCGCTTCTACGGCGGCTCCCACGCCGAATTCGGTGCCAGCGGCGACATGGACACTGCCGCAGTCAAGGCCGCGCTGGAGGCCGCTTTCGGCGATTGGACGAGCCCCTTGCCCTACCGCCGCGTCAGCGATCCCTTCATGGCTGTCCCGCCGGCACGGATGATCGTGGCGGCACCGGACAAGCAGAACGCCAACATGGCGGCCTTCCTGCCCATGCCCTTGACGGACGAAAGCCCGGATTACGCCGCCCTGACCCTGGCCAACCACCTGCTCGGCGGCGGTGGCAGTTCGCGGCTGTGGACGCGCATCCGCGAGAAGGAGGGTCTCTCCTATGGTGTCTACAGCTATGTGGTCTGGAACCCGGACGAGCCGAATTCGCCATGGCAGGCAGGCGCCATCTTTGCGCCGCAGAACCGCGCCAAGGTCGAGGCAGCGTTCAGGGAGGAGATCGCGCGGGCGCTGAAGGAGGGATTCACCGCGAGCGAGCTCGAGGAGGCCAAGCGCGGACTGATTTCCACCCGGCGCTTGTCCCGCGCCCAGGACAGCCGACTGGCGGCGGGCTTGGCAGGCAACCTGCGGCTGGGCCGCACATTCGCCCTGTCCCAGAAGGTCGATGACGCGCTGGCGGCTGCCACGCTGGAGCAGGTGAACGAGGCGCTGCGCAAGCACCTGCGATTGCAGGAGATCGTGTTCGCCTTTGCCGGCGACTTCAAGGAGTGAGCGCCTCGGTGGCGTGCGGCTTGAACGGGTTGCGCTCGTCGAGCTCGCTCACATAGGCCTCGACGCCGGCGCCCTCGCGGTCGAGGAAGCGCGCCACCGCGTCGGCAAAGCGGGCGTCGGCCAGCCAGTGGGCCGAGTGGGTGCGCACCGGGAGCAGGCCGCGCGCCATCTTGTGCTCGCCTTGGGCGCCGCCCTCGAAGCGCCGGTAGCCCTGCTCGATGCACCACTGCAGCGGCTGGTAGTAGCAGGCCTCGAAGTGCAGGCAGCTGACCGGTGGGGTTCCGGGCAGCTGACCCCAGTAGCGACCGAAGGCGTGGCCCCGCTGCGGGTCGAGCGCGATCAGCGAGCTCGCGATCGCGCTGCCGCCTTGGTGCGCCGTGAACAGCAACCAATGACCGGGCATCGATTCGGCCATGCGCGCAAAGAAGTCGCGGCTCAGGTAGGGCGTGGAGCGGTGCGCTCGGTAGGTGGCGGTGTAGCAGCGGTAGAAGAAGTCCCAGTCGGTGCTGGTGATCTGTGTGCCCAGGCGTGATTCGAAGCTGACGCCGGCCTCGCGCACGTAGCGGCGCTCCTGCTGAATCTTCTTGCGCTTCTCACGCTGCAGACTGGCTAGGAAATCGGCGAAGTCGGCATAGGGCGTCAAGCCGGGCCCGACCCCGGATCCCTCCTCGGTCTGGGTTTCTCCCGCGGTCTCGGTCCGGGACCCGCGGTTGTGCCAATGGAATTGCACCGTGCTGCGCAGTAGCCAGCCGGCCGACTCGGCCGCGTGGCGGTCGGCCTCATCCAGAAACAGCACATGGGCTGATGAAAGGTGGTTCTGCTTGGCGAAGGCCTCGATGCCGCGCAGCAGCAGGGCGCGCGATGCATCGTCGCGCGCCAACAGGCGTGGCCCCGGCACCGGCGTGAACGGCACCGCGCTCAAGAGCTTGGGGTAGTAGCGGATGCCAGCGCGCTCATGGGCATCCGCCCAGGCCCAGTCGAAGACGTACTCGCCGTAGGAGTGGCTCTTCAAGTACAGCGGGCAGGCGGCGGCCAGTTGGCCGTCGCGCTCCACCGTCAGGAACTGCGGCGCCCAGCCGGTGTCGGCCGCTGCGCTGCCCGAGGCATGGAGCGCGGCCAGATAGGCATGGCGCATGAAGGGCGTGGCCGAAGGGCTGGCTTCGAGCAGCGCATCCCAGACTGCCGCATCAATCTGCGTCGGGTCGTCATGGAGTTGCAGCGTCCAGGCACCGGGCTCGACCGGGTCCGCCGCCCCGGCGGTACCATCGTTTGAATCGTCCTCACGCACCTGTGTCATGCCGTCTGCTGCCTCGCTCAAGATTGCCGTCGTCCAGTTCAATGCCACCGTCGGCGACCTGGCCGGCAACGCCCGGCGGATCGCCGAGGCCGCTCGCGAGGCCCACGGGCTCGGCGCCCGGCTGGTCCTCACGCCCGAGCTCTCGCTCACCGGCTACCCGCCCGAGGATCTGCTGCTGCGACCGGCCTTCATGAGTGCCTGCGACGAGGCGCTGGCAGCCTGCGCGCTGCAGCTTGCCGATTTGCCCGATCTCCAGGTGGTGGTGGGTCACCCGCGGTCGCTCGATTTCCGGGGTGATGTTCGCACGCGCTCGCTGGCGGTGCAGCAGCGGGTGAATGCCGCCTCGGTGCTGTGCGGGGGGCGGGTCATTGCGACCTATGCCAAGCGCGAGCTGCCGAACTACCAGGTGTTCGATGAGCGCCGCTACTTCGTCTCGGGCCGCGACGCCGGACTGGCGCCCTTGGTGATCGAGGCGGGTGGTCTCAAGGTGGGGGTGTTGATCTGCGAGGACGCCTGGTTTGACGAGCCCGCGGAGGCCGCCCGGGCGGCCGGTGCACAGGCCCTGGCGGTGATCAACGCCTCGCCCTTCCACCTCGGCAAGGCGGGGGAGCGCGAGGAGCGCATGGCCGAGCGCGCGCAGCGCGTCGGCTTGCCGCTGGTCTACGCCCATCTGGTGGGCGGGCAGGACGAGGTGGTGTTCGACGGCGCTTCCTTCGCCGTCGATGCGCAGGGCCGGGTGGGCGCACGCGCCGCCAGCTTCGAGGAGGAGCTGCTGCTCGTGGACGTGGCCGCCGATGGCCGCGTGGCCGGACCGCTGCAGCCGCTGCCGTCCGTCGAGGCCCAGGTCTGGAGGGCCCTGGTCACGGGCGTTCGCGACTACCTCGGCAAGAATGGATTCCCCGGAGCGCTCATCGGATTGAGCGGCGGCATCGACTCCGCGCTGGTGCTGGCTGTGGCGGTGGATGCGCTCGGCGCCGACCGGGTCCGCACGGTCATGATGCCGTCGCCTTACACGGCCGATATCTCCTGGATCGACGCCCGCGACATGGCCGAGCGCCTGGGCGTGCGCTATGACGAGATCTCGATCACACCGATGTTCGAGGCCTTCCGGGCCAGCCTGTCGGCCGAATTTGCCGGTCTGCCCGAGGACGCCACCGAAGAGAACATCCAGGCCCGGGTGCGCGGCACACTGCTGATGGCCTTATCGAACAAATCGGGGCGCATCGTGCTGACCACCGGCAACAAGAGCGAGATGGCCACCGGCTACTGCACCCTCTACGGCGACATGGCGGGCGGCTTCGCGGTCATCAAGGATGTCGCCAAGACCCTCGTCTACCGGCTCGCAGCCTGGCGCAACGCCCAGGGGCCGGCGCCGGTGATCCCGGAGCGCATCATCACCCGACCGCCCTCGGCGGAGCTGCGGCCCGACCAGACCGACCAGGACAGCCTGCCGCCCTACGACGTGCTGGATGCGATCCTCGCGCGCTACATGGAAGAGGATCAGGGCGTCGAGGAGATCGTTGCCGCCGGGTTTGCCCGCGTCGATGTCGAGCGCGTCACGCGCTTGATCAAGCTCAACGAATACAAGCGCCGGCAGTCGCCGGTGGGCATCCGCATCACCCATCGCTCCTTCGGCAAGGACTGGCGCTACCCGATCACCTCCAGGTTCCGTGCTTAAATTCAGGCCAGTCATATCTCACCGGAGTCCCCCATGAAGCAGATCACCGCCGTCATCAAGCCCTTCAAGCTCGAAGAGGTGCGGGAGGCGCTGGCCGAGGTCGGTGTGTCGGGCTTGACCGTCACCGAAGT
>CAISYQ010000182.1 GCA_903889735.1 uncultured Methylibium sp. | reverse complement strand
GACGATGCGCATGCTCGGCTCGGGCGGGTAGATGTAGGTGTTGCGGACCATGAACTCCTTGAGGATGTCGTTCTGGATGGTCCCGCTGAGCTGGTCTTGGGCCACGCCCTGCTCCTCGGCCGCGACCACATAGCCCGCCAGCACCGGCAGCACCGCGCCGTTCATGGTCATGGAGACGCTGACCTTGTCGAGCGGGATGCCGCCGAAGAGCACCTTCATGTCCTCGACCGAGTCGATGGCCACCCCCGCCTTGCCGACGTCGCCGGTCACGCGCGGGTGGTCGCTGTCGTAGCCGCGGTGGGTGGCCAGGTCGAAGGCCACGCTCACGCCCTGGGCACCGCCAGCCAGCGCCTTGCGGTAGAAATCGTTGGACTCCTCGGCGGTGGAGAAGCCGGCGTACTGGCGGATCGTCCAGGGGCGCACCGCGTACATGGTGGCCTGCGGGCCGCGCAGGTAGGGCTCGAAGCCGGGCAGTGTGTCGGTGTGCTGCAGACCGGCCAGATCGGCCGCGGTGTAGAGCGGCTTGACCGAGATGCCCTCCGGCGTGCGCCAGCTCAGCGCCGAGACGTCGCCCCCGGGGGCCGATTTGGCAGCCGCCTTCTGCCAGGCGGCCAGGGCATCAGGGGAGAGGGTCGGGCGGTCGGACATGGGACGGTTCTCTCGGCGTGGATGGAACGGGTCAGGATCGGGCTCTGGAGCCCGTCCTCCTGCATCTTAGGGGGTCACTGCCTGCACGCAGGCCAGACGGGAGGTGAAAGCAGGGCGGCCGGCGTGGGACGCGGCACTGGACGATCAGCACGGTCGGCATCATAATTCAAAAATGAATTACAGCAATACAGACATCGATCCAGCACGGCCTACCGACCGAGACCCGCTCGGAAAAGCGGCAGCCGCTGGGGATGCCGGCGCCGCAGTCGTCGCTGCAGCCCGAGCTCCCACCGGGATGGACACCGGTGCTGGCGATGCCCTCCCTGGGGCGGCCTCTGCCCCCCGGCCACAGCGTGCGCTCTATGAGGCGGTGGCCGAGGACTTGCGGGCACGCATCCTGTCGCACCGCCTCTCCCCTGGCAGCTGGATCGACGAGAAAGCCCTGGCGCTGGAGCATGGCATCAGCCGCACGCCCCTGCGCGAGGCGCTCAAGGTGCTGGCCTCGGAGGGCCTGGTGACGATGAAGCTGCGCCACGGCGCCTATGTCACCGAGGTCTCGGCCCGCGACCTCGCCGAGGTTTTCCACCTGCTCGCCTTGCTGGAGAGCGACGCGGCCGGGGTGGTGGCCGCCCGCGCCAGCGCCGCGCAGATCGCCGAGCTGGAGGCGCTGCATGCTCGGCTCGAGGCCCAGGTGGAGGATCGCGACGGCTTCTTCGCCGCCAACGAGGACTTCCACATGCGGCTGCTCGAGCTGGCCGACAACCGCTGGCGCATCCAGATGGTGGCCGACCTGCGCAAGGTGATGAAGCTCAACCGCCACCACTCGCTCTTCAAGGAAGGTCGGTTGGACGCCTCACTCGCCGAGCACCGCGCCATCATGGCGGCGCTGCGGGCGCGGGACGCCGAATCCGCCCAGCGCCTGATGCGCGAGCACATCGCCAACGGCCGGGAGGCGGCCGCCATGCGTTGAACACGCCCATTGGACCCCTGCCCTTGTGGTGGTCGCGCGATGGACCCAATCGCCCCCCAAGAGCGCGGTCCCCGGTAAAGCCCGGGCCCCGCCCATCAGCGACTGCACCGATACTCCGACCCCGACCGGCCGAAGCCTCGGTTTGAAGTCTTCCCACCCGGCCCCGCTTTCCCTGCCCCCTCCCCTCCCCCTTTTTCGTTTCCCCCACACCATGCCCGGACTGCTCCCCGACGTCGATCCCGACGGCCTGCTCGAATACTCGGTCGTCTACACCGACCGCGCGCTCAACCACATGTCGGCCCGCTTCCAGGGCGTGATGCGCGACATCTCCGGCATGCTCAAGGAGGTCTACCGCGCCCGCTCGGCGGTGATCGTGCCGGGCAGCGGCACCTTCGGCATGGAGGCCGTGGCCCGACAGTTCGCGACCGGCAAGAAAGTGCTGGTGATCCGCAATGGCTGGTTCAGCTACCGCTGGACCCAGATCTTCGAGATGGGATCGATCCCCTCCGAGGCCACCGTCCTGAAGGCTCGGCTCACCGGGCCCGAGAAGCAGGCGCCGTTCGCGCCGGCCCCGATCCACGAGGTGGTCGAGGCGATCCGCCGCCTGAAGCCCGACGTGGTGTTCGCCCCGCATGTGGAAACCTCGGCCGGCATGCTGCTGCCCGACGACTACCTCCAGGCCGTGGCCGAGGCGGTGCACGCACATGGCGGCCTGTTCGTGCTGGACTGCATCGCCTCCGGCACCATCTGGGTCGACATGGCCGCCACCGGCGTCGATCTGTTGATCAGCGCGCCCCAGAAGGGCTGGAGCGGGCCGCCCTGCTGCGCCTTCGTGATGATGTCGGAGCGCGCCCGCGAGAAGATCGACACCACCACCAGCACCAGCTACGCCATCGACCTGCGCAAATGGATGCAGATCATGGAGACCTACGAAGGCGGCGCCCACGCCTACCACGCGACCATGCCCACCGAGGCCCTGCTCAAGGTGCGCGAGGTGATGCGCGAGACCCAGGCCTACGGCTTCGACAAGGTGCGCGCTGAGCAGGAAGAGCTCGGCCGCAAGGTGCGGGCGCTGCTGCAGGGCAAGGGCTTTCGCAGCGTCGCTGCCGAGGGCTTCCAGGCGCCCGGCGTCGTGGTCAGCTACACCGACGACGCCGGCTTCCAGAACGGCAAGCGTTTTGTCGAGCTCGGCCTGCAGATCGCCGCCGGCGTGCCGCTGCAGTGCGATGAGCCGGCCGACTTCAAGAGCTTTCGCATTGGCCTGTTCGGTCTCGACAAGCTCCACCACATCGACCGCACGGTCGAGCGGCTCGATGCCGCGCTGAACCGGCTGCTCTGATCAAGCCGGCGGCGCGACCGCCGCCGGTTGTGGAGCCGGGTGCGCCCGGGCCGTGGCGAGCACGCCCTCGAGATCCTCGTCGGAGTCGATGTAGCGGGCGGCGATGACCTGGAACTCGTCCTGGACGGTCAGGAAAGCGTCGAACACGTCGGGATCGAAATGCGTGCCGCGGCCGCGCGTGAGAATCTCGAGCGCCTCCTGGTGACTCATGGCAGGCTTGTAGACCCGCCGGCTGATCAGGGCGTCGTAGACATCGGCCATCGCCATCAGGCGGGCCGACAGCGGGATCTGCTCGCCGCGCAGTCCTTCGGGGTAGCCGCTCCCATCCCACTTTTCCTGGTGGGACATCGCGATTTCCTTGGCGAAGCGCAGGAAGGGCACCTCGTGGCCCAGCGACTGCTCGGCATGTGTGATGGCATCGCGCCCGAGCATGGTGTGGGTCTTCATGACCTCGAACTCGCTCTCGCTCAGCCGGCCCGGCTTGAGCAGGATGCCGTCGGGGATCCCCACCTTGCCGATGTCGTGCAAGGGCGCCGACTTGAACAGCAGGCGAATGTGGGTGTCTGTCAGCACGCTCGCAAAGCGGGGATGGGTCTGCAGCCGCTCGGCCAGGCACTTCACGAAGTGCTGCGTGCGGCGCAGGTGGTTGCCGGTTTCGTTGTCGCGGGTCTCCGCCAACGAGGCCATGGCCAGCACCATGGCGTCCTGCAGGTCCTGGATCTCCGCCGTGCGGCGCGCCACCTCGGTCTCGAGGATGTCGCTCTTGCCACGCTGGAAGTCGGAAGCCGCCTTGAGCATCAGGTGCGTCTTGATGCGCGCCTGCACGATGGCGGGGTTGATCGGCTTGGTGATGTAGTCCACCGCCCCGACCTGAAGGCCGAGCGTCTCGTCCTGGGTCTCGGTCTTGGCGGTCAGGAAGATCACCGGGATGTGCTCGGTCAGCGGATCGGCCTTGAGGCGGCGGCAGACCTCGTAGCCGTCCATCACCGGCATCATGATGTCCAGCAGGATGAGCTCGGGCGGGTGATCCCCCTGGGCCAGCCTCAGGGCCCGCTCACCACTGTTGGCCACCTTGACCTGGAACTCGTCCTTCAACAGGTTTGACATCAGCGCCAGGTTTTCCGGCGTGTCGTCGACCACCAACACGACCGGCTTGTGGTGCACGACAAAGAAGGAATCCATCAACCGTTCAACCCTGTGATGCGCCGGTGGGCGCGGTCGCTGAATTTTCCAGCAAAACGAGCGCCTCCTCAAATTCAAACTGTCGCACCCGGGCCTGCAGCGAGCGCCATTGCGCGCCGAGCGCCGCTTCCAGCAGGCTGGCGTGATCGGTCAGCGTGTCCTGGGCCGCCGGGTCGCCATCCCGGAGTTGCCCCACCAGCAGGGTTCTCACCGGCGCCCAGAGCGAGGGGTCCGGGGCCGGCAGCGCGGGGGCCTGATCGGCAGCGACCTGGGCCGCGGGCAGCACCCCGTCCAAGGCCGCCGACAGGCGGGAGAGCGAATCACTCAGGGCGGCGAGCAGTCCCTGGCCGTCCACCAGGGGCGATTTCTGGCCCAGACGCTGCTCCAGCACACCCGCCGCCGCCTGCACCTCCAACGCCCCGAGATTGGCCGCCACGCCACGGAGCCGGTGTGCCAGGCTCCGGGCCTGCTCGGTGTCGCCGGTCTCCAGCGCGTCGGCGATGGCCCGCCCGTCACCCCGGTGGCCCGCCACGAACTGCCCCAGCAGCGAGAGATAGAGCGGCCGCTTGCCCAGGACCCGCCCGAGTCCCGCCGCGGTGTCCAGGCCCTCGATGGACGGCAGCTCGATGGCCGCGTCGGCCTCCAGCGCCGGGCGCCCGCCTTCGGGCAGTGACGGGGGGATGGCCGCGCGCGCCAGCCCCGGCTTGATCCAGCTCTGCAGGATGTCACGCAGGCGCGCCGGGTCGATCGGCTTGGAGAGGAAATCGTTCATCCCCGCACCGATGCAGCGGTCGCGGTCCTGGTCCATGGCATTGGCCGTCATCGCGACGATGGGCAAGCCGGCCATCCCGGTCAGGGCCCGGATGGCACGGGTGGCGGACAGGCCGTCCATGACCGGCATCTGCATGTCCATGAGCACGAGGTCGTAGGCCTGTCGCTGGACCTGCTCGACGGCCTGCGCGCCATCAGAGCAGGTATCCACCCAGGGACCTACCTCCTCGATCAGTTCGCGGGCGACCTGCAGGTTGATCTCGTTGTCGTCCACCGCCAGCACCCGGGCGCCGCGCAGGGTGGCGAGCAGCACGCCTGGCTCCTTGGCGCCCTCCCCCGCCTCGGAGAGCAGCCCCGTCACGGAGGCCCCCTGCAGGACCGTCATCAGGTGATCGAGCAGCAGCGAGGGGTTGACCGGCTTGACCAGGACGGCTGCGAAGTCATCACGCCGCATCTGCTGCAGCACCTCCTCGCGCCCGAATTCGGTCACCAGCATCAGCTGCGGGACCCGCTGCAGCGGCAGCTCGCGCAGGCGCCGTGCGGTCTCCAGGCCGTCGATCCCCGGCATCTGCCAATCGAGCATCACCACCTCGAAGGGCGCGCCCTCGAGGTCGGCGCGTCCCACCGCCTCCAGGGCCTCGAGCCCGCCGGCCGCCGCCTCGGCGCGAAAGCCCAGGCGGTCGAGCAACTCGCGCAGGACCTGGCGGGCGCTGTCGTTGTCATCGACCACCAGCACGCGCCGGCCCTCGGCCTGCAGGCTGGGCCGCAGGGCCGGCGCGCTGTACTCGCTCTTGCCCAGGCGGGCGGTGAACCAGAAGCTCGAGCCCTCGCCGAAACGGCTTTCCACGCCGACCTGGCCGCCCATGAGACCCGCCAACCGGCGGACGATGGCCAGCCCCAGACCGGTGCCCCCGAACTGGCGGCTGGTGGAGGTGTCAGCCTGCTGGAAGCTCTGGAACAACCCCGCCATCTGCTCCTGCGTGAGGCCGATGCCGGTGTCGCGCACCTCGAATCGCAGCAGCACGTCGTGCTCACCCTCCTCGTCCAGGGACACGGCCACGCGGATCTCCCCGATGTGGGTGAACTTGACCGCGTTGTTGCCGTAGTTGATCAGGGCCTGCCCGAGACGCAGCGGATCGCCGATCAGCTGATCCGGAACGTCGCCGGCCAAGTCGAAGATCAGCTCCAGCCCCTTGGAGGCGGCCTTCTCGGAGATCAGGTTCGAGAAATTGGACAGCACTGCCGATAGGTGGAAGTCGATGTGCTCCATGTGTAGCTTGTCGGCCTCGATCTTGGAGAAGTCCAGGATGTCGTTGAGGATGCCCAGCAGGTGCTGGGCCGACTGCTGGATCTTGTGGAGGTAGTCGTGCTGCTTGGGGTTGAGATCGCTCTTGAGCGCGAGGTGGGTCAGGCCGATGATGGCGTTCATTGGCGTGCGGATCTCGTGGCTGGTATTGGCCAGGAAATCCGACTTCATGCTCGAGGCCTGCTCGGCCCGCAGCTTGGCCTCGCGGAGCTCGCCCTCCTGGGCCACCAGCCGCTCGTTGGCCTCGGCCAGTGCGGCGGTACGCTGCACCACACGCTCCTCCAGCGTGCTGTTGAGCGCGACGATCTCGTCCTCCGCGCGCTTGCGCTCGGTGATGTCCCGCAGGATCACCGTCAGCAGGTCCTCCCCCTCAACCCGCAGGTGGGAGATCGAGGACTCCGCCGGGAACTCCTCCCCGTCGAGGCGGCGACCGTAGACCAGCACCTGCAGGCTCTTGGGACGGGCGCCCTCGCCGCTGGCGGTGAAGGCCCGCAGATGGTGATCGTGCGAGGCATGGAAGCGCTCGGGAATCAGCAGATCGAGGGGCTGGCCGATCGCCTGGGCCTCGGTGCAGCGGAACATGCGCGTGGCCGCGGGGTTGATCATGCGGATGCGACGTTCGGCATCCACCGTCACGATCGCATCCATGGCCGCATCGAAGATGCCCGCCAACCGCGCCCGGCCGGCCTCGAGCTCGCCGCGCGCCTGCCTCACCGACGAGGTCATGTCGTTGAAGCTGCGGGCCAGTTGAGCCACCTCGCGCGGGCCGGAATCGGGCACCGGCTCGCGCAGGCTGCCGGTGGCCGCGAACTCCAGGCTGGCAGCCTCCAAGCGGGCCAGAGGGCGGGTGACCTTGCTGCGCAGCAGCCATCCCAGGACGAGCATCAGGCCCAGCGCCACGGCCATCTGCCGCCAGAGCTGGTGCGTGGCCTCGTGGTCGGCCATGGCGAAGCCGTGGTTCAGGTCGTAGGCCACGAACACCACGCTGCGCTCGAGATCGCGCAGCCGCTTGTCGCTCGTTCGGCTGTGATAGGGCGCCATCACCGTGAAGGTCCGGCCATCCGGGCTGTCCTCGAGGTCCCATAGCCGTCCGCCGGTGACGCGGCGAAAACGGTCGCTGTCGAAGCCGGGGATCACCTCCGCAGCGGGGCGACCCCGCCAGGCCAGCCGGTGTGCCATCTCGACCGTGCCCTGGGCATTCACCAGCGCCAGGACGGCCGTGCGCCGCTGCGCGGCCGCCAGCGTGAGCTCGGAGGCCACCTTGCCGGGGTCGCTCAGGAGCGATCGCTCGGCCGAGTGGGCGATCTGCTCGACCACCAGGAGGGCATCCTGGTGCGCCTCCTCACGCAGCGACAGCCGACCCGTGAAGGTGGCCTCGGCATAGGACAACAGCAGGCCGCCGACGAGCACGAGCAACAGCAGGGCCGGCAGGGCGTTGTGCAGGGTGAACTGCCTGAAGCCAAGGCGCATCACCGGGCCGTTCCTCCGCCGGGCAGGAAGCGGGCATCGACCAGATCGGCCACACCCGCCGCGGTACCCAGCAGACCCCCCTCGACCATCAGCTTCTGGATGGTCTGGACGGCGTGGTCGAAGCGCCCGCCCGCACGCAGCATGGCGCGGTTCTGCTCGGCATCGGGCAGGTCGAGGCCGCGGAAGGCCTGCGCCACGTCGGAGGGCCGCAGCTGCAGGCGCGGCGCGAGGCGGCGGTGGGCGTCGGCCGGCTGGTCTTTGAGATGGCGCCTGGCGCTCAGATGCGCAGCCACGAGCTGGCGCAAGGGCGCGGCGTGCGAGGCCATGAACTCGGCGCGCACGGCCAGCACATCGACGATGCGTTCCGGCACGGCCTTGCTGTCGAACAGGCGCACTGCGCCGACGGACTCGAGTCGGCCCGCCCAGGGCTCAAAGGTGACCACCGCATCGACCTCGCGGTCCTCGTAGACATCCAGGCTGCGGTCCACCGTGATCGCGACCTTGGTCACCTGATCGACCCGCAGCTGGGCCGCCGCCAGCAGCGCATCGAACATCACCACGCCCGTGGCGCTGTCCTCCACGCCGATGCGCTTGCCCGCGAGCTCCTGGAGGCTGCGGATCGCGGGGTGGGCGAGCACCGCGTCAGCGCCGGCAGACACATCGAACACCAGCACCACGCGCAGGTCGATCCCGTCGGCCCGCGCCGTCATCACCTCGTCGATGGTCATGGCGGCCGCCTCGAGCCGGCCCGCCGCCAGCGCCCTCAGGGTATCGGTGCTGGAGACCAGCTCCACCAGACGAACCTGGTGCTCGTCGAGGAGGCCCAGGTCGCGCGCCAGGAACATCAGCTCGTAGCCAGGAAAGACGATGGCGCCGACGCGCAGCGGTGAGAGCGGCTCGCTGCAGGCGCCCAGCCACGGTCCGCCGCTCAGCGCCGCCAACCAAACCAGGGCCCGGCGGCGCGCGCGCTCCGGCCCCGCCAGGGCGTGGTCCTCGATCGGGGTGGCGCGTGTTTCCAAGGAGGCGAGAGAGGCAGGTTCAGACGATCGTTGGCCAGGGTCCGGCTACTGCCATGCGCCGTACCTGAAGCGCCGATTCTGGACCAAAGCTGGGGGCAACCCGCTCGTGGTCTGGCCCGGCGCGGGTGAACCAGGCTCTCCCGCCCTCCTCAGCCGCGACCGGCGTGGTCGGTGGTGTCGACCTTCAACGACAGGATTTCCGGCCGCGAATAGTGCCCCGCGCTGTCGACGAAGAGCTTGACGTCGGCGATCTGCGCGAGATCGATCTCGGCGACCAGCAGCTTCTCCTCTGATCCCAGATGCGGCCCCGCCAGGCAGGGCGTGAAGGGGTGGATCACCGCCGACCAGCCGCCGCCGGCCTGGGTGCAGGACTGCGGGCCGAGCTCGCGCTCCATGAAGGCGACCATCTCCTCGCTCACCGGGCTGGAGGCACAGATCACGAAGCACTGGCCGGTGATGGCGTGGTTCTTCATCATGGCCTCGATCTGCCCGTCGGCCACCGCCTCGAAGCCGGCCATGGTGGACAGCGCCGGCCAGGCCCCGGCGTGGATCTGCTCACCCTGCTGCACCAGCGCCTGGCGCGCGAGGTTCATGGTGTGCTCCCAGCAGGCCAGCCCGCCGATCCGGCCGAGCCGGCTGTCGAAGACCTTCAGCGTCGAGCCGTCACCCTGGCCCCAGATATAGCGCTCCGCAAAAGTGGGCTGCAGCTTGCGGTGCACGCCCAGCAGGCTGCCGTCGGTGTCGATGAAGACCATCGAGTTGTAGCAGGTGCGACCGCGCTTCATGCGCTCACTGATGCCCAGCACCACCGCGACGCCGGCCTCCCGCGCGGCCGCCTGCACGCGGTCGATCTCGGGGCCGGGGACCTCGATCGAGGCGTCCTGGTAGCGACGGTTCAACCCGAGCTGCGCAATCGGCGGGTAGCCGTTGATCCAGTAGGGGAAGCCGGGCACGAAGACCTCGGGGAAGACCAGCAGCTTCACGCCCTGTCGGCCGGCCTCGGCGACCCAGGCGCAGGCCTTGTCGATGCTGCGGTCCACGTCCATGTAGACCGGCGCCACATGGGCGGCGGCCACCTTGAAGCAGGTATCCATCAGGTCTCCTTCTCATCCGGCAAGGCCGGCGACTGAATCAACTGTTCCTGAAGCACGCGCTTGAGCACCTTGCCCGAGGCATTGCGGGGCACCTGGTCGATCACCACGTACTGCTTGGGTCGCTTCGGTTGGGCAAGGTGGGTGCGGGCCAGCGCGGTCAAGGCCTCGATCAGCCCGCCGGCGCCGTTTTGACTCTCAGCGGCGGGATGGCGCAGCACGAGCCCGGCCACCACCCGCTCGCCCCACTGCGCGTCGGGCAGGCCCACCACACAGGCCTCGGCCACCTGGGGGTGGGTCGCGAGCAAGTCCTCGACCTCGCGCGGGTAGACGTTGATGCCGCCGGTGAGGATCATGTCCTTCTTGCGGCCGACGATGTAGAGATGGCCCTCGTCGTCGAAGCAACCGAGATCGCCCACCGTCAGCCATCCCTCGCGCAAGGCCTCGGCGGTGGCCTCGGGCTGGCGCCAGTAGCCGTTGAAGAAGAAGGGCGATCGGGTGTGGATCTCGCCGGTCTGGCCCGGCGCGACCTCCCGGCCGGCGTCGTCCAGCAAGCGGATCTCGGTCCAGGGAAAGGGCTGACCCACGCACTGCTGCTTGCGCGCTTGATCGGCCGGCCGCAGGTTGCTGATGATGCCGCCCTCGGTCGAGCCGTAGCACTCGAAGAGCCGCCCGGGGCCGAAATGCGCCAGGGCGCGCTCCTTGAGGGCGGTGGGCAGCGGGGCGGCATTGCAGATCAGGGTCTTGAGCGCATCGCTGCGGTGCGCCCCCAGTACCGCCGGTGGCAGGGCGAAGAGGCCGTAGAGGTGCGTCGGCACGACGAAGAGGTTGGTGGCTGCGCCTTCGGCCAGCCGGCGCAGCACCGGTTCGGGCTCGAAGCGGGTCATGATCTCGACCGAACCACCGAAAACCAGCGGCGCGGCTGCGAAGGCGAAGCCCGCACCATGGAACATCGGCGCCACGGTGAGCGCCCGGTCGTCGGGTCCGTAGCAGCCGTACTCGACCGCCATCGCCGCGAAGGTCAGGGCCCGCGAGCGGTGCGAGATCAGCACGCCCTTGGGCCGACCGGTGGTGCCCGAGGTGTAGGACATCGCGAAGCTGTCGGCCTCCGCCACCTCGCTGGCCAGCGCGGCATCGCTCGCACGGGACAGCCAGTCCTCGTAGGCGGGGCCGAGCACCAGGATGCGGTGGGGCGGCAGGCCCGAGGCCTCGTGCGCCATCTCGGCCAGCGATCCGTGGACGATCAGCGCGCTGGCCTGGCTGTCGGCCATTTGCGCGGCGAGCTCGGTGGCGCTGAGGTAGGCGCCGAGGGTGACCACCACCGCGCCCAGCTCCGACAGTCCGGCGACGATCTCGATGTACTCCAGCCCGTTGGGCATCATCAGCGCCACGCGGTCGCCACGATTGATGCTCCATCCGCCGCGCGCGGCATGCCCGACGCGACGGATGCGCTGGGTCAGTCCGCCGTAGCTGAGCTCACGGCCCTCGCACAACAGCGCCCGCTTGCCCGGCGCCCGCGTCGTCGCCGCACCGATGGCCCGGGCCAGGGTCAAGGGGTAGGCGGGGACCCCGGCTGTCATGCGACCAGGCCAGGCAGGCGGAAGACCTTGAGGGCGTTGCCCCGCAGCAGCTTGGCCTGCGGGCCGGGCCGCAAGCCGAGGGCACCGATCTCCTGGATGGCCCGCTGCGGCTCGATCACCGGCCAGTCGGTGCCGAACAGCACCTTGTCCTGGCCGTAGCTGTCGATGTACTTCACGAAGCTCTCGGGCCAGTGGCGCGGCGCATAGGCATCACCGCCGATGTAGACATTCGGATGCTTCCAGGCCATCGAGATCATCTCGTCGGTCCAGGGCACGCCGATGTGGATGCCAATGAGCTTGAGCTCGGGAAAATCGATCGCGACCGCATCCAGCGTGAGGGGCCGGCCGACGCTGGGCAGGCGGCGGTCGCGCTGGTAGATGAGGTTGTGGCCGACCTGCATCATGATCGGCACGTCGAGCTCGCAGCACTTGGCGTAATAGGGGTAGTAGCGCGCGTGGTCGGGCGCCATCTCGAACCAATGCGGGTACAAATGGGCACCGACGAAACCGTGGTCGCGCACCGCATGCTCCAGGTCACGCAGGCCCTGCATGCCGCGGAAGGGATCGACGCCGGCCAGACCCGAGAAGCGCGTCGGGTGCGCGCGGCAGACCTCGGCCACGCGTTCGTAGGTGACCTCGAAGGAGCCCTTCATGCGCAGGTCGCCCGCCCGCACGGCGATCAGCAGCGAATGCTCGATCCCGGCCGCGTCCATGCGGCGCAGGTAGTCGTCGATCGAGACCCCCTGGCGCAGCTCCATGGGGAAGCGCACCTGGTCGAGGAAATGCTCGTCGATGCCGGTGCGGCCCTCGCGGACCTCCTGCTCGGTGAAGAGGTTGCAGACGATGTCGATGGCAGCGGTCATCGCTGTCCTTTCAAGGCAGGGGGCCGCACCGGCGTTTCTTCAGCAGGTGAGCCGAGGCATCACCTGCTCGCCAAACAGGCGGATGGCGGGCACGAAGTCGGGCATGCTCCAGAGGATGCCGTCGACACCAGTCGCCTCGGCGATCTCGTCGATCTTGGCGGCCACCTTGGCCGGCCCGCCATGGATCACCGGCATGCCCATGAAGGCCAGGTTGCCGTCTTCGAGGCTGCGCGACAGGCCGCTCTTCATGCGGTCGCTGGTGCCGCCGGTGTTGGTGTCCATCGCGGCGCTGGCCAGGATGTTCTCGATCGCACCCGCATCGGCGCCGGCCACGATGCCTTCGGCGATGCGCAGGGCCTCGGCGTCGGTTTCGGCCAGCACCAGTTGGTACAGCGCATAGGTGCCGACCCGGCGCTTCGTCTGCTCGGCGGTGGCGCGCATGCGGGCGCAGAAATCGGCCAGCGTGGCCTGCTCAGCGATGATGAAGCTGTGGTCGCCGTGCTCGGCGGTGAACTGCAGGCCCTTGGGTGATTGGCCGGCACACACGATCGGCACGCGGCGCGAAGGCTTGGGCCGCACGTCGCAATCGACCACATTGAAGAACTCGCCGCTGTGCGTCAGGTTGCCCTCGCCCCACAGGCCCTTGACCACCTGCAGGTATTCGGCCGCGTACTCGTAGCGGCGCTGGTAGTAGTGATCGCCCGGCCAGATGCCCATCTGCACGTACTCGGGCTTGTTCCAGCCGGTGACGATGTTCAGGCCGCAGCGCCCGCCGCTGATGTCGTCGATCGTCGCCACCATGCGCGCGGTGACCGCAGGGTGAGCCGCCAGGAGCGTGACGCTCGGAAACAGCTCGATGCGGGATGTGGCGGCGGCAATGGCAGCCATCAGCGTGAACGAGTCGAGGCAGCTGTCCCAGTAGCCCGTCTCACCCCGGAAGCCGCGGTACTTCATCATCGAGAGCACGAAATCGAGCCCCTGCCGCTCGGCCTCAATGCTGATCTGCTTGTTGTGCTCGAAAGTCGGCAGATAGACCGGGCTGCCCTTGGAGGGGATATAGCCGTTGCTACCGTTGGGCAGAAAGATGCCGAATTTCATGGATGTCCCCTTGTGTGATGGCTGGAATGGACCCCTCAAGCGAAGTTCACTTCAGCACGTTGTCGCCGCTCATGTAGACATAGACCGTCTTGAACTTACCGTTCTCGAGCCAGAAGAAGTTGCAGTTGGAGAGCTTCGTGACCTTGCCCGCCGCATCGATCAGCTCCACATCGAACTGGGAGGCGATGTGGCCGCGCTCGACGTCGACCACATGCCGGAAGTTGCCGTGCCAGATCTTCTGCGAGTAGGTGGATGACAGGTTCTCGAACATCGCCTTCACGCCGGTGTCGCGCCCGGTGTGGGTGTGGAAGGCGGACTGGATGGTGAAGACCACGTCCGGGTTGAAGCAGTCCAGCGTGGCCTGCAGGTTCTTCCTGTCGACGTTCGCGAAGTACTGGTTCACGACGATGTCGATCAGCTGTTCGCGGGTCATAGGGATGCTCACTTGAGGCTCCTGGGCATGAATTCGGGGATCAGGGACTCGGATCTGCCGCAACGATCAGCGGCAGCAATTCATCAACTGCCACCACATCGCCGTACTTCAGGCCGATGTCGCGCAGATTCGCCTCATGGGCCGCGCGGTCGCGGTCACCACAGGCATCGGACACCACCACCAGGCGGAAATTGCATTGCAGCGCATCGACCGCTGTCGCGCGCACGCAGCCGCTGGTGGAGAAACCACAGACCACCACGCCGTCCACACCCTGATTGACGAGGGTCTGGCGCAGCGGGCTGTCGAAGAAGGCGCTGGGCAGGCCCTTGCGCAGCACGAGCTCGCCGGGGCGAGGCTCCATGCCGGGCGCAAGGGCCGCCAGCGGCGAGTCCACCGCCAGCAGGTCCAGCAGGGGGATCCGGGCCCGGAAGGTCGAGGCCTCGGCGGGGTGCTCATAGGCGTTGACCGTGAAGACCACTGGCAGCTTCCGCGTGCGGAAGGCTGCCAGCAGTCTCTCGATCGCCGCGAGTTCGGCGCGGCTCTCGCTGCCCAGCGGTGAGGCCGGGTCGGTGAAACCGACCGTGGCATCGACCACCACCAGCGCCGGCTTGCGGCCGACGCCAAGTCGCTGGCTGGGCAGGGTGGCCATGGCGCTTACTGGCCGGCCGCTTCGAGCTTGCCGAGGGTCACGTCACCCGCCTTGACCGCCGTGTTGGTCTTCCACGAGGGGTGCGAGACGAAGACGGTGCCGTGCTTGCGCTTGAAGTCCAGCGTGTGGCCGGTGTTCGACACGTAGGTGTTGACGCCGTCCTCACCCTTGAGCGAGCGCATGGTGAAGTGGAACCACTTCCAGAACTCGCCCTTGCGGTCGTAGGCTTCGCCGAAATAGATGCGCGGCATCTGGGCATCCATGTAGACGATCTTCTTGCTGTAAGGGTGCTCGGCAGGCGGGGTGGCCTCGATCACGTGCACCTCACGCGGCTCCCACTCCTCCTTGGGATTCCAGTACGGCGCGCTCGACAGGTCGATGGACGGGAACTCCTCGGCCGTGCCCTTCTTGGACTCGTCCCAAGCCTTGCCGGCGTTGGCCACCGTCAGCACCCAGCGCTTGCCAAGGTACTTGTAGCCCTTGTACCAGCTGGGGCGCGCGTTGAAGATCTCGATGTCGTCGTTGAGCTGGTCGGTGCCGCCGATCGGGTCCATCCAGGCACCGCCAGGGAGCCGGCGGGTGCGGCGGGCGTTCTTGATGTAGACCCAGTTGTCCTCGTACTGCGGACCGTCGTAGCGGATCGTGTAGGTGCCCAGGCCGCGGATGTCCTGCGGGTAGGTCGCGAACAACAGGGTGCGGCTGACCTCGCTGCCGTCACCATCGACGGGCGTGTTCTCGCCGGCGATGCGGTTCTTCATGAAGTAGCGCACGAAGAACCAGTTCTGCTGGCGCTCAAGGCCCTTCTCCTGGTCGATCAGCAGGAAGGCGAACTTCTTGAAGTCCATGACCTGGCCGGTGGGCGAGGCGTAGTAGAAGTTCCAGATCAGCTTGGCGGCCTGGTTGGGGTCGTCGGCCTTGATGTCGGGGAAGGGGATGCCGGCCTTGTAGCCGGTGACCTCGTTGCTCGCCGCGTCGTACTTGACGTCGGCCGCGTACTTCTTGGTCGCCTCGACCGTCTTCGGGTCCAGCGGCGTCGGCGTGGTCTTCTTAAGCTTGATGCTGAGGTTGTGGCTCCTGATCTGCATGTCCAGCTTCTCGGGAAGCATGCTGGCGATGGTCTTGCCTTCGAAGGTGTCGTTCTTCACCTGATCGATGTTGGCCTTGTTGATCACCGTGCCCGCAGGCAGTTCGGCGGCCAGGGCCGAGGTCGCGAAGCCGGCAGCGGCGAGCGCCGCCACAAGCCCGTTGAAATGATACTTCAGTTTCATGTCATGTCCTTGGTAGGGGGTAGATGCATGGATGACCGGGGTCATGCCGGCGCTCAGAACTGTCGGGTGACGCGGATCATGGCTTGGTTGG
>CAISYQ010000181.1 GCA_903889735.1 uncultured Methylibium sp. | reverse complement strand
GTGCGGTTCCACACCGTCACCGGCAAGCCGGCCGTGCACAGGCGGCGCGCCATGGGCGCGCCCATCAATCCGGTGCCGAGCAAGCTGATCCTCATCGATGGTCTCGGGATTTCGGCCTTCCAGTATAGGAAGGGAGGGTGAGGACAGGGCACGAAGGAAGGGTGCGGTGGCCTCTTGTTGGCATCACCCCGGCCGATAATCAGGTGAGGAAGTGATGGTTCGCATTCACTTTCTCAGCCCACCGGATCGCTTCCCCTTCCCCCATCCCTTTCTCCGGTCCACCCGCCCAACCCCGCACCCTGCCGCTGAAGTGCTTCAGCGGCCTCTGATTTCCGCCTGCGCATGTCCGCCGCTTCGTCCGAATCCGCCACCGAGAGTGCAAGCGCCACCACGCCGGCGGCGGCATCGCCGCGCCGCATCGGCGGGTACGAGCTGCTCAGCCTGCTCGGCCGCAGCACCCAGAGCATGCTGTGGCTGGCCCAGGATGACAGTGGCATGGAGGTGCATCTCCTGCTGCCTCGCCAGCAGCCGGCCGATGCGGCGGCGCGGCAGGCCTGGACGGAAAACGCCAGCCGGGCGGCGCGCCTTCAGCACCCCCGGATTGCCAAGGTGTTGGAGGTGGGCGTGGCTGATCGCTGGCCCTTCGTGGTGAGTGCGCGCGCCCAGGGCGTGACGCTGGCCGAGCGGCTCAGGAGCGACGAGAACGTGACTGCGCCCCAGGCCGCCCAGTGGCTGTGCGACTTCCTGCCCGGTCTGGCCTTCCTGCACGAGGGTGACGCGCTGCATGGCGACGTCGGTCTGCACACCATCCTGATCGACCCCCAAGGCCGCGCCCTGCTGATGCCTTTTGGGGGTGGCGATCCAGCCGTGTCGCCCGCGGCCGGCATCAGCCCGACGGGCTCGGCGTCCCGACCGCTCGAGCCGAATGCCGAGCGCACGGCGATCGAGCGGGATGTCTTCGCCAGTGGCCTTGTGCTCTACCGCCTGCTGGCTGGTGCGCCGGCGCTGGACGAGGAAGACCTGCCCACGGCGGTGGTGCGCGCCCAGCGCGAGATCGTGCGCCTGGGCTGGGCTGTGCGGATCCCGATCCCCGAGGCCCTGCGCGCGGTCACCAACCGCGCCACCGAGCGCGAACCCACCCGCCGCTACCTGGGTGCCCGCAGCCTGGAGCGGGCGCTCCAGGGTTGGATCGATGCCCAGGCCGAAGGTGGCGGCGGCGTCCTGGCCCTGCTGATGGACCGGCTGCGCCTGGTGGGCCACCTGCCCATGCTGCCCTCCACCATGGCCCGGCTCAGGGTGGCGGTGAGCACCGATCGGCTGCGGATCAGGGAGGTGACGGAGGTCATCATCCAGGATCCGGCGCTGTCCTTCGAGTTGTGGCGCCGGGCAACCGCCGCCCAATTCGGCAACCCCTCGAGCACACCCACCCTGACCGTCAGTCGGGCGGTACAACTGCTCGGCGTCGAGGGCCTCCAGCGCACCGCCAATAACCTGCGGGTTTGGCCGGGCCACCTATCACCCGTTGCAGCCGATGCTCTGGGCAAGGAAATGAGCAAGGCCCTGATGGCGGCGCATGTGGCCCGCACCCTGTGTCCTGCCGACATGGACGGCGAGGTGGCCTACCTGATTGCCCTGCTCCAGAACCTGGGGCCCCTTCTGATGCACTTCCACTTCCCTGACGAGGCCCTTCAGATCGCGCTTCTCAGGGAGCCGGCTGAGTCTGGCAAGCCCGGCATGGACGAGGCAACAGCGGCCTTTGCCGTGATCGGCGTCGAGATCGACGACCTGGCGATGGCGGTGGCACGGCACTGGCGGCTGGATGAAAGCCTGCAGAAGGCCATGGTCCGTGTCCCCACCGACATCTCGGTCCAACCTCCCAGCACACGCGACGAGATGCTCAGGTTGCTGGCCAGCGCGGCCAGCGAGGCCGTGCTGGCCTCGATGGTCCCGGAAGCCAAGGGGGCGGCGGGTTCTGCCGCGGCGCTGCAGCGCGTGAATCAGCGCTATGCCCGCCCGCTGGTTCTGGCGCCGAACGAGTTGACCAGCGCGATCGAGCAGGCACGGCTGGACGTCGAGCTGAGTCTGCCGCCACCGTCTGCCTGAGCGGGCATCGGCCTCACGCAGGGAGGGCGGCTTCGAGACCGCAAGAAGGGGTGACGAGCCTTACCCCCGGCACTGGTTGCAACGCTTGGGGCTGCTTGGTTCCCCACCTGACCCGGTTGGGCGCGCTTCCATGCGGGGAGGCCCGTCGAGCGGAATTGTAGAGGACCCTGGTTGGTGCTCTCGGGTGCTCTCTGGGGTTCTCGTGCGCTTGTCGGGGGCCTGGAGGGGTCGGGTGCTCTGGGGTGCTCAGCGCAACTGCAGTTCGTCGTCCCCGAAGCACACCCCGATCGGTTCGATCGTCAACTGCTTCGGTCCCGCCTCCACCGACCCCGCCACCCAGGCGTCGATGCCCTGGGCGCGCGCCACCTCGGCCGTGCGCTCGGCATCGGCCGCCGCGACGAACAGCGCGAAGCCTGCGCCCATGTTGAGCGTGCTGTAGGCCTCGCGGGCGTCGTGGCCGGCCTGGTCGGCAATGAACTGCAGCACGGCCGGGACTGGCGGCACGGTGTGGATGCGGTAGCCGTGCACGGCCGGGTGGCGCAGCAGCTTGCGCCAGCCGTGGCCGGTGATGTTGGCGCTGTAGTGGGGCACGATGCCGGCCTGCCACAAGGCCTCGGTGACGGGCGAGTAGAGCGCGGTGGGCGTCAGCAGGGCCTCGCCATAGCCCAGGCCCGGCGCGATCTCGGTGAGGTAGCCCTGCGGCAGCCGCTCCACCAGCTTGCGCGCCAGGCTCAGGCCGTTGGCATGGATGCCGCTGGAGGCCAGCAGCACGATGGCGTCGCCCGGGGCCAGCTTGTCGCCGACCGAGAGCCGCGACTTCGGGTTGACGATGCCGGTGCAGGAGGCCGCCAGGTCGATGCGACCGGCCTCGACGATGCCCGCCAGCGCCGGGGTCTCGCCGCCGCCCCAAGCCACGCCGCAGATGTCGCAGGCGCGCTTCCAGCCCTCCACCAGCGCCTGCGAGCGCGCCGCGTCGGCGAACCATTCACTGCCGCCCGCAGCCCAGTAGGCCTGCACGACCAGCGGCGTGGCGCCGACAGTGATGAGATCGTTGACCGCCATGGCGATCGTGTCCTGCGCGATGCCGGCGTAGTAGCTGCGGCCGGTGAGTCGGGTCATCTCGTCGGCCACCAGCGCCTTGCTGCCCAGGCATTCGACGATGCTGGCGAGCAGGAAAGGACCGACATCGATCACATAGGCCGATTCCCCGCGCGAGGCGGCGATTTCGCTGAAGCCATGGGCGGCGAGGTTGCCCGCCGTGTCCCGGGCGGCGCGCTGCGCGGCAACCTTCAGGGGGTCGATCAGGTCATAGTTGACGCCGGCCTGTTCGTAGCTCAGCGGGGAGGGGGGGGCGGTGGTCATCGCGGCAGGGGCGTTAGCCCATGAAGGGTGTCGGGTGGAATGGCACGCGGGACCCCGGGAGGGGCGGCGGCTTCGCTTCTTTGGTCGGGCGGCAGGAGGCCGCACCGTGGAGTGGGGGCGATTATCCGGCAGCCTCTCGGCGGGGCGACCAGGGTGCGGACGACACCGGCCGGTAAACTGCCGCGGATGAGTTCACTGGTCCTGGCCCGCAAGTACCGCCCGCGCCGCTTCGGCGACATGGTTGGGCAGGAGCATGTCGTGCAGGCGCTGTCCAACGCGCTGTCCTCTCAGCGGCTGCACCATGCCTATCTCTTCACCGGCACGCGCGGCGTCGGCAAGACCACGGTCTCGCGCATCCTGGCCAAGAGCCTGAACTGCACCGGCCCCGACGACCTGGGCGGCATCACCGC
>CAISYQ010000180.1 GCA_903889735.1 uncultured Methylibium sp. | reverse complement strand
CCGTCGAGCGTGTCGGTGATCACCATGCCGGCCGTGAACACCGCACCGGCCAGCAGCGCCGCGAGCCAGCCGCCGCCCTGGTTGCTGGCCACATAGCCCCATGCCGAGGCCTGGGTGGCCGTATCGAACACTGCGGCGAACAGCACGCCGGTAGCGATCACCGCCCAGGGGCTGGCGTGCTCGCGCAGGCGCCGGGGGATGAGCCGCAGCTTCCAGCCGGCGGGGCCCGCAGCGGTGTCTTGCCGCAGTAGCAGCCGCAGATTGAGCACACCCACCAGCAGCAGCAATGCGGTGGGCGTCCATTCCAACCACCCGATCAGGGCTGGCGACAGCGACTGCGTCGGTGCGAACTGGCTCACGCCCACCGCGATGGCGGTGACCAACAGGCCGTGGCCCAGCGCGAACAGCGTGCCGACCCACTGGGCTTGGCGCGGGCGTCCCTCCAGCGCGCGCCAGGTCAGGCCGTCGATGCAGGCAATGTGGTCCGGGTCCAGCCCATGCCGAAGCCCCAGCGCGAACATCAGCACCAGACCGGAGACACTGATCAATTCATGCGGCATGGTCGGCTCCAAGACGAGCTCAGCCGACAGCCACAGCCGCGGCCCTGGTCGGGGCTGCGGCGCAGGCTGCGAGCTGCGAGAGCCACAACGCCTTGGGCAGGTCGCGGCCGATGAAGACGATCCGGGAGCGGCGAGCCTCCTGCCGTCCCCACTCACGCCCGACATCGGAATTCATCAGCATGTGCACACCCTGGAACACCACGCGATGGTCCTGGCCCTCGAAGGCGACGAGGCCCTTGTAGCGCATGAGGGCAGCGCCATGGCTGGCGATGGCGTCGCGAAAGAAGCCCTGCAGGCGCTCGCTGTCCAGCGGCGTGTCACAGGTGAACACGAAGGACTGCACCGCGTCGTCATGCTCATGAGCGTCTTCCCCGAGAAAACCGGGCTCGATCTCGAGAATGTCCTCGAGCGAGAAGCCGCCGATGTCCAGCAGCTCGGCGAGCGGTGTGACGCCGAAATGCACGGTCCTCAGCGGCGCGCGGGGGTTGATCTGCGCCAGCCGGGCGCGCAGCTGGGCGCCGGCCGCCTCCGTCACGAGTTCCGACTTGCTCAACAACAGCCGGTCGGCAAAACCCACCTGCTCCTGGGCCTCGTGCGAGGCATCGAGCTGGGCCGGGCCGTGCACCGCATCGACCACGGTGATGATGGCGTCGAGCCGGTAGTACGAAGCGATGTCCTCGTCGATGAAGAAGGTCTGCGCCACCGGCGCCGGGTCGGCCAGGCCGGTGGTCTCGATGATGACGCGGTCGAAGGCACCAGGGTGGACTGTTCGGCGCTCGCGCAACTCGCCGAGCAGGCGCACCAGGTCGCCGCGCACGGTGCAGCAAATGCAGCCGTTGTTCATCTCGACGATCTGCTCGCTGCCGCTGTCGAACAGCAGCTCGTTGTCAATGCCGGCCTCGCCGAACTCGTTCTCGATCACCGCGATGCGCTCACCATGGCGCTCCTGCAGGATGCGGTTGAGCAACGTCGTCTTGCCCGCACCCAGGAAGCCGGTGAGGATGGTCACGGGCACCTTGGTGGCCGGGGCGAGAGGCATCGGGGCGGTCATGCGGGGATCAGTTCTGCGTGGAGTCGAGGGTATCGAAGCGGGTTCGATAGGGGATCTCAGGGGGCGGCTGGAGATCGCCGTCGACTTGGTCTCACTTCAGGACATGGGCCGGACCGGCCGCCCCGATCGCGAAGCGCCTGGCGCTGAGCTGCGCCTGGGAGGTCACGCCCTTGCCGACCATCATCGTCTCGGCGGCGTTGAGCCACTGGTCGTAGTAGCTGATCGGCTGCCTGCCGCCGGCCTCCACCGCAGTGGCGGCGGCCACCTCCTTCGAGAAGCATTCCACCCACTCCGCCCAGCTGAACAGCCCGGACTGGGCCAGCTCGACCACGATCGCGAAGGCCTTGGCCTCCCAGGGCGCCGAGAAGCGCATGTCGCCGTCCACGCACAGGGGCAGCGTGCGGGACAACAGCGGGGAGGTGGCGGAGACGTTCAGGGCGCCGGGCATGCGGACGGTGACTTAGGTTGCCTCACAGACGCTCAGGCGGGGTCGAGGTAGTCGTCGAAGACGTCGACGCGCAGGGTGTCGCGCTCGCTGGCGGTGGGCCCCCACAGCTCGCGGGCGGTGAAGCGCACGCTGTAGCAGTGCTGCGGTTTTTCGCCCAGGCCATGGGCATGGGTGTCAGGGAAGGCAAACACGCCGTGGTCGATCTCGACGGTGCCCACCCGGCTGCGCAGGTAGCCCGGCAGGCGGGTGTGGGTGAGCGGGCGCAGGTTGCGCACGCGGACCGGGTCGCCAACGCGAAAGCGCGGCGCCACCGCGGCCTCCACGCGCGCCGAGGCGCCGGTGGCGACGAGTCCGGGGACGATCTCGGGGGTCAGCAGCATCACGCCTCCTCAGCCTGCAATTGGGCGACCCGAGCGGCCAGCTCCTCGCGGGTGACGATGCCGCGACGGGACAGCGTCTCCTCGAAGGCGTGCATCCAGTGCTCGTAGTACGAGGACTCGAGGTAATGCGCCGGGTCCATGTTCTCGATCGTGTGGCGGAACTCGTCGATCGTGTAGCCCGCGAAGACGAAGGTCGAGGCGAACAACGCGAAGGCGCGGCGCTCCCAGGGCGCGTGGAACACCGGTTCGTTGGCTTCGGCCCGAACCGGCCCGTGGCCGTGGATGCCGCCCAGGTCGTGCACGCCGTTCATGCCGAGGCTCCCTGCGGCGCGCCGCCGTGGGTGAGGCGGGTCACGCCGATCATCGAGTCCCGGGTCACGAGGTCGGCGAGCTGCTCCTCGCTGAGGTGGTCGGTGCCCGCCGGGCGCTCGGGCAGTACCAGGTAGCGCAGCTCGGCGGTGGTGTCCCAGGTGCGGACCTCGACCGATTCGGACACCTCGGTGCCGAACTCGGCCATCACGCCGCGGGGATCGCTCACCGCCCGCGCCCGGTAGGCCGCGGACTTGTACCAGACCGGCGGCAGGCCCAGGGTCGGCCAGGGGTAGCAGGAGCACAGGGTGCAGACAACCAGGTTGTGGACCGAGGGCGTGTTCTCGAGAACCACCATGTCCTCGCCCTGCAGACCGGAGAAGCCCAGCTCCTTGATTGCGGCGGTGGCGTCGCTGAGGAGCCGCTGGCGGTAGGCTGGGTCCACCCAGGCGCGGGCCACCACCTTGGCGCCGTTGCGCGGCCCGATCTTGTGTTCGTAGGTATCGACCAGGGCATCGAGTGCCTTGGGGTCGATCAGGCCTTTCTCGGTCAGGATCGACTCGAGCGCTCGGACGCGCAGGGCCTGCTCCGATTCGGGCGCAGCGTTGTGGGGCTTGGTCATACAGACTCCAGGCGAATCCTCAAGGGCACGGCAACAAGCCGTCAGTCGTGGCATGCCCTCCAGGGAAAACCCGAGACATCAAGGTCTGGAGGCGGGCGCATTTAACGCGCAAACTGGCTGCGCGTCAAACTTGTCCGTGCTCGCCCCGCCGCGGCACGTTCTGCCATGGAAGACAGCGCCCACCAGCCCCGTCTTGCTTCTTGATGTCCCTTGAGTCCCCCAATCCCGGAGCCTGCGCATGAGCGAGACGAGCATCACACCGCCGGACGGCGACGCCGCCATCGGCACGCCGGCCTGGGCCCGAGATTTCGAGGCCGCCGGCTTCAGACGAGGCTGCGCACGGACCGACGAACTCACGTTCCAGTATGTCGAGACCGGCCCAGCATCCGGCCCGCTGGCGCTGTGTCTGCACGGCTTCCCCGATTCGCCCTGGGCCTACCGCCACCTGCTGCCCGCGCTGGCCCGAGCCGGCTACCGGGCGGTCGCGCCCTTCATGCGCGGCTACGCCCCCAGCGGGATACCGGCGGACGGCGACTTCTCCACCCGCGCCCTGGCCCGCGACGCGAACGCGCTGCACCAGGCGCTGGGCGGCGGCAGCGATGCCGTGCTCATCGGCCACGACTGGGCGGCGTTCGCCACCTACGGCGCGCTGGCGTCCGAGCCCGAGCGCTGGCGCTGCGCGGTGATCGGCAGCGTGCCGCACTTCAACGTGTTCGCCCAGATCGCCTTCAGCTATGCGCAGATCAAGCGCAGCTTCTACTTCTGGTTCTTCCAGATGGCGGCATCGACCGATCTGGTGGCGGCCCATGACCTGGCCTTCATCGAAGGGCTGTGGCGCGACTGGTCGCCGGCCTACGACCCCACGCCGGAGCTCGGGCATGCCAAGGACTGCCTGCGCGACCCGGCCCACCTGCGGGCCGCGATGGGCTACTACCGCGACCTCTTCGATGCAGCCCGCTTTGGCGGCCCCGAATGGGCGGCCGAGCAGGCCGCGGTGCTCGGCCGCCCGGTGCCGCACCGCACCCTCTATCTCCACGGCATGAGGGACGGCTGCATCGCCCTCGACGAAGCCGGGGCCACGGCCATGCGCGGCGTGCTGGGGCCGGGGTCGGTGGTCGAGCGACTCGAGGGCGTGGGCCACTTCTTTTGGGTCGAGGACCCGGTGGGCATCAACGCGCGGGTCTTGCGCTTCCTGGCCGAGGCCTGAGGGGCCGCGCGGTCCGGGCTGGCCGAACGGACCAACTCCTCCAAGAAGAGATCAAGGGGCGGACCGTGTCACCGCGGCCTCGGCGTGATCCCGGTCGGGCCGGCGCCAGGGGTCCACATGGGTCATCAGGTTCAGCACCCGGTGGCGTGCCATCACCCGCTCATGGGCCACGACGGCGATGTCATGGCCGGCCTCCACGGTGATCGCGGCGTCGACCTCGAGGTGGGCATCGACGACGATCATGTCGCCCATCTTGCGGGTGCGGATGTCGTGCACGCCGCTGACCCCGGGGGTGCCCAGCAGCGTCTGGCGGATGGCTTCCACCTCCTGCTCGTCGACGGAACGGTCCATCAGGTCGTGCAAGGCATCCCAGCCGAAATCCCAGCCCATGCGGGCGACCATGAAGCCGACGATCAGCGCAGCGATTGGGTCGAGCATCGGGTAGCCGGCCAGGTTGCCGGCAATGCCCAGACCGACGACCAGCGAGGAGGCGGCGTCCGAGCGGGCGTGCCAGGCGTTGGCCACCAACATGCTCGACTTCACCCGCTTGCCCACCGTGAGCATGTAGCGAAACAGCAGCTCCTTGGCCACCAAGGCCGCGCCCGCCACCCACAGGGCCACAACATGGACAGTCGGCAAGGCATCGGGTGTTTCCAGCTTGCGCACTGCCGCCCACAGCATGCCCACGCCCACGGCCAGCAACAGCAAGCCGAGCACCAAGGAAGCAGCGGTCTCGAAGCGCTGGTGGCCATAGGGGTGGTCCTGGTCGGCGTCCTTGCGGCTGTGGTGGCTGGCGAACAGCACCACGAAATCCGCCACCAGGTCGGACAGCGAATGGATGCCGTCGGCCACCAGGCCCTGGGACTTGGACAGGATGCCGACCCAGATCTGGACGATGGTCATGACGAGATTCACCGCCACGCTGACCCAGGTGCTGCGCGAGGCCGCCGCAGCGCGCTCTGCCGGGCTGTGCAGCGCATCTTCGGGATCGTCTGCCAGTTCAGTGAAATTCATGAAACCCCAAATGACAAGGTCCGCAGCGCGAGCCAGTTCACCAGCCACTACGGGTTGACCCGTAGCAACCGCCCCGGTCTGAGTCTAAGCGGACCCCCTGATTGCCGAAAAACGCCCAAGCGGGCCCATCGCCCGGGCCGTGGGGCGCGCCGCACGGCCTCCAGCACCGCAAACGCGAGCGGACGCAGACTCGGCAAGGGACTTCGGCGATATCCCTCAGCAGCAAACCAGGCGCAGGAACCCAGGCAAAGCACCGAGGCAAACGATTGGGCATTTACGTACCATCCCTGCGGTTGACGATGATCAATTGACAGTACCTACCCCACAGGAGCGCCTGCATGAGCAAGAGGATGATCGGGAACATTTCCCTCGACGTCGCCGTCGAGATGCCGCTGGACGACGGTTTTCCGCCCGAGGTGCTGCTGCCCGCCTTCGAGCCGGCCGTGCTGCAGGAGCACATGGGGATCTGCGATCCCTTCTGCTTCAACCCCCGCAGCGGCGGGCTCAAGCTCAGTGTGCACAGCTGGATCGTGCGCAACGGCAAGCAGACCATCCTGATCGACACCTGCAACGGCAACCACAAGGACCGCCCGGGTTTCGAGATGTCGCACCAGCTCAACCTGCCCTACCTGGAGAAGCTCGCGGCCGCGGGCGTCCACCCAGATGAGGTGGACCTGGTCATGTGCACCCACCTGCATGTGGACCACTGCGGCTGGAACACGCGGCTGGAGAACGGCAAATGGGTGCCGACCTTCAAGAACGCCAAGTACCTGTTCTCCCGCAATGAATTCGACGAATGGAATCCGGAGGACACCCGTTACGCCAAGAATCCAATCAACGCCGGGGTGTTCAACGACAGCGTGCTCCCGATCGTCGAGGCCGGCCTGGCCCAGATGATCGAGGGCACGCACGCGCTCAACGACCAGATGCTGATCGAGCCGGCACCTGGCCACACGCTGGGCAGCATGGTGCTGAAGCTCGAATCGCAAGGCCAACACGCGGTGTTCGCCGGCGACACCCTGCATTCGCCCCTGCAGATCCTGCGGCCCGACTGGGCCAGCTGCTTCTGCGACGACGCGGCGCTGGGCGCCATCACCCGGCGCAAGCTGCTGGAGCATTGCGTCGAGCACAACGCCCTGCTGATGCCCGCCCACTTCCCGCCGCCGCACGCGGTGCGCGTGCACCGCTTCGGACCGGGCTACTCGTTCACCCCGGAATAGGCCGGTTGGCTCCCGCCCGGTCTTCGGGTGGTCAGGGGCCGAGGAGGCTGCGGATCGACAGCAGCTCCTCGCGCATGGCGGCGAGCGTGGGCTGACCGGTCAGCGGCACCGATCTCACCGCCGCTGTCGTGGCCACCGCGGCCGCGGCTTCCAGCTGCGGCTCGCCGGACCAGGCCCTGATGTCATCTGCGTCGGCCGCCTCGTCCTTGTCAGCCTTGCTGCCGGACGGCATCACGATCACCGAAGCCGCCCCGCGCATCCCGGCCTCGGCCAGGCGGTTGCGGGCGCCGTTGATGGTGAAGCCCTCTTCGTAGAGCAGCTCGCGGATCCGGCGGATCAGCAGCACCTCATGGTGCTGGTAGTAGCGGCGGTTGCCCCGCCGCTTCATCGGCTTGAGCTGACCGAATTCCTGCTCCCAGTAGCGCAGCACATAGGGCTTGACGCCGCACAGCTCGCTCACCTCACCGATGGTGAAGTAGCGCTTGGCGGGAATCGTCGGGAGAGAAATTTCCATTGGAAATCAAGGCGATAGCGAGTAACTGTTCAGACTCTACTCGAAGTCTTCGCCGGTGGGGATGTCGCCTTGGACGATGCCCTTGAGCTTGTGGCTGGCGTGGAAGGTCACCACGTTGCGCGCCTTGATCGGGATGGATTCGCCGGTGCGAGGATTGCGCCCCGGCCGGGGCGCCTTGCGGCGAATCTGGAAATTGCCGAAACCCGACAGCTTCACGTCCAGGCCCTCGACCAGGCGAGTGTGCATGAGCTCGAAGAAGGCTTCGACCATGTCCTTGGACTCCCGCTTGTTGAGACCCAGTCGCTCGAACAGCAATTCGGCGAGATCCGCCTTGGTCAGCGTTGGCGTCTCCAGGCTGGGCTGCAGGGTGCGGTCCATCGGGGGATTCATCGGTGCATCCATGGCTGAGTTTCCGGGTCGATCAACCGCGCAGGCGGGCGCCGAGCCGCGTTGCCAACGTGTCGAGCACCGCCTTCACCGCGGCATCCATGCGCGCGTCGGTGAGCGTGGTCTCGTCGTCGAGCAGTTCCAGGCGCACCGCCAGGCTGCGTTCCTGCACCGCCAGATCGGCGCTGGCCTGCTTGGGTCGGTAGACGTCAAACAGACGGGCGCTGCGCACGACACCGCCGGTGTCGGCTTCATGGACCGCCTGCATCAGCGCGTCATGGGTGACCGACTCGCCCACGATCACCGCGATGTCCCGCACCACGGCCTGCTGACGCGGCAGGGCCGCATGGACTGGCAGGCGCCCTTGGCGCAGGGCGTCCACATCGAGCTCGAACAACACCGGCGCCTGCGGCAGCTCGTAGGCCTGGCGCCAGCGCGGGTGCAGCTCACCCACCCAGCCGACAGCCACGCCATCCACCTCGATCCGGGCGCTGCGCCCTGGGTGCAAGGCGGGGTGCTCGGCCGCGACAAAGCGCGCCTCGCGCGGCGCCAGCAGCGCCTCGACGTCCCCTTTCAAATCGAAGAAGTCCACCGTGCGGTCGTTCACCGCCCACTGCAGCGTATCGGCAGGCCCCCAGGCCAGACCGGCCAGGCGCAGCGGCTGGGCGTAGCCAGCGACGGTGGTGTCGCTGTCGACCACAGCCGGATCGCGCAAGAAGACGCGACCGATCTCGAAGACCCTCACGCGGGGCGCTTTGCGCGCCAGGTTGTGGCGCAGCACACCCACCAGGCTGCCGATCAGGCTCGAGCGCATCACCGCGAGCGGCGCAGCGATGGGATTGAGCAGCCGGATCGGCGCATCGTTGCCCGCCAGCTCGCGCTCCCAGCGTTCCTCGACAAAGCTGAAATTGACCGTCTCCAGGTAATCCAGCGCCGCCATGCGGTGGCGCAGGGCGTGCAGGCTGCGCCGCGCTTCGGGCAGTACGCGCGGCGTGACGGGCGCCAGCGGCGGCGTGTCGGGCAGCAGGCCGTAGCCAAGGACACGGATCACCTCCTCGATCAGGTCTTCCTCGATCTGCAGATCGAAGCGCCAGCTTGGAGGGGTCACGGTGACCGTGCCCTCGCCCTCGGTGAACTCGAGGCCGAGGCGGCGGAACACCTCCGCACACTGGTCTTGGGTCACCGGCATGCCGATCACGCGGACCGCCCGCGCAATGCGCAGGGCCACTGGCGGGCGCTCAGGCAGGCGGGCGATGTGGTCGTCCACCGGACCGCAGGCGGTGGACGGGCTGCCGCAGACATCAAGGATCAGCTGTGTGATGCGCTCGATGTGCTCCACCGTCTGCGCCGGGTCGACCCCGCGCTCGAAACGGTGGCCGGCGTCGGTGCTGAAGTGGTAGCGGCGCGAGCGTCCCATGAGGGCCTGCGGCCACCAGAAGGCGGCCTCGACATAGACGTTGCGGGTGTCATCGCCAACAGCGGTGGCCTGCCCCCCCATGATGCCGGCCAGCGACTCGACCTGACGGTCATCGGCGATCACGCCAACCTGCCCGTCAAGCGCGACCGTGTTGCCGTTCAGCAGCTCCAGCGACTCACCCTCCCTGGCCCAACGCACGGCAAGGCCACCCTGG
>CAISYQ010000179.1 GCA_903889735.1 uncultured Methylibium sp. | reverse complement strand
GATCGAGGCGACCGCCTACCACCAGACCGCCTGTTTCGAGGCCGGCGTGATGTTCGCGCGGGCCGAGGGCATCGTGCCGGCGCCAGAGGCCAACCACGCCGTCAAGGGCGCCATCGTCGAGGCACTGCGCTGCAAGGCCGAGGGCCGCAGCGAGACCATTCTCTTCAACCTGTGCGGCCACGGTCACTTCGACATGGCCTCCTACAGCAGCTACATGGCTGGCAAGCTGGTTGATCAGCCCTACGATGAAGCCGAACTGGCCATGGCGCTCTCAGGGCTGCCCTCGGTACCGGCCTGAGAACGCGGGTTGAGTCGCCCGGGAGCCGTCGGCGCCCGGGCGGCGTATGCCCAGCCTGGGGCGGGCAATAGGCCCAGCCCCACCCAAGGCCAGTTTCAGCGTGTGGGCGCCACAGGCTCCGGTGTCAAGACTGGCGCTGTCGGGGTGGGAACCACGACACCGGGCCCGATAGGAATGTCAGTACTGAGGGTCACGCCGGTGATGAAGTAGCGGGTCTCGCCAAAGCAGCTGCCGGGCAAACCGACCTTCTCCTCGTAATGCAGGCTGACGCGCTTGCCCATCACGTCCATGACCTGGCGGGCCACCGCATCGTCGCGGATCGTGAAGAAGAATTTCTCCGTGGTGCTGCCGGGCAACGAGACCAGCGCCAGCTCGCCCTCCCAGGTCTTGCACACCCAGCCCTTGTGGGAGAGTTTCTGCACCCAGCCGGCGCGCTCGCCGGTGGAATAGTTCCAGTTCAGGGCGGTCCAGAACCACAGGGCCGTCAATGCTGCAAGCACGGCGAGGGCAAGAAAGAGACGTTTCACGATGAAGTCAGGGATCGAATCAAGGGGGGGCGATGGTCGCATGATCGGCCGCGGCCCTTCAAGAAGGCGCTGAGCTGCCCCGCAATGGCTTGAGTCCCCCAGGGGGTTGGGTGCAGGTTGTCTCTGCTGGGCAGGCACCCGAGCTTGCCCAACCGCCGCAAGCTCTCACGGCCTTCAGGCCGAGGTCTCTGCCAGCCCTCCCGCCTCGGATGAGCCTGGACGATCAAACCACCATTGCGGGCTGGAGGGCCTCTTCCAGGCAGGCCGCCATGGTGTCGGCGAGTTCGTCGCCAGAACGCCAAGCGGCCTCGACACCGCCGCCCAGAAAATCGCCACAGACACCCAAGCCCAGGGCCGCATTCCACCAGGACTCGTCGCCCGCCGCGGTGAGTGCGCCGGCCAGCACCGATGCCAGCGGAAGCGCTCCGGGGATGGCATAGCGCCAGCGGTGCACATTGACGTGGTGCCAACGCAAGGGCGGGCGGTCAGACGGTGCCGGGGGCAGGAGACCCCGCAAGGCCTCTTGCAGCGCACCGGCCACCGCCAGCGGCGAATCCTCAAGGTGCGCCGCACTCCAGGCCGAGGTGGCCTGCGCGACCCAGACCGCACAACCGGGGGGCGCGGTACGCCCCGGCTTGCGGTCGTTGCGGGCCACCCAGGCGAGCGGGCCGCAGGACGGTTCGGCGGCGTCCCAGGGCCAATCGACATCATCGGTGACGGCCATCAACGTCCAGCAGGGCTCCATGGGCACGGCGGCCAGGGCCGCGGACCAGGCGTCGTGGTGACCGACCAGCAGGGCTGCCGCCTGGGCCGGCGGTATGGCCAGCACCACCTGGTCGAAGGGCCCGTCGGTCTGGCCCTCACCGCTGGTCACCCACCAGGCATCTTCACGGCGTTGCAGCCGAATCACGGTCTGATGGGTCCTCACGGGCAACTCGCCCAACAGGTGACGGCAGAGCGCCGGCATGTGGGGCACGGCCACCCAGCTGCGGGCATCGTACGGGGCCTGCCAGGACGCATGGACACGGGGCGCCCAGCAGGCTGCTGCGCCAGCGGCCTGGGCACGGGCCATGACCCGGCGAAAGCGCGGGTGCAGGGCGGTGAACCCTTGGGCCCCATGGTCGAACTCCACCATTCCCGTGCCTGCACCGGCATGGGGCGCCATACCCGTCTGGACGCCGCGCCCCCCCGAAGTCGCACCCACCGCCACCCCGTCGGTGGGCCAGACCACACGCCGGGTCGACATGCGCCCGCCGCAACCGCGTGACTTCTCGAACAGGCGAACCGACAGGCCGGCCCGGTGCAGGCCAGCCGCGCAGGCCGCTCCGGCCACGCCAGCGCCGATCACCGCGACCGTCGGGGCTGGGGTCAGGTTGGAGTTCTCGTTCAAGGACAGGGTCTCGGGGGCCATGGTGACTCCATCTGAAAGGGGCGCTTGACTGGGAGTACTGAAGGTCGGGGGCATCAGATCCGACGCGCCAGCGACACGGCGGCGGCCGATCCGCTGGCGACCACCCCGGTCCACAAGCGCACCACCAGCCCGGTTGCGGGGCCGGCCTGCAGGGCCTCGGCGCGGTGCTGCACCTCGTCGAGGCGGCAGCGCTCGAGATCGGCCCGAAGCGCGGCGCAGCGGGGATCGGGCGGCAGGGCATCCAGCCGGTCGATCTGGCCGCGGTAATGGAGGTCGACGAAGGTCTCCACCGCCGCGACGGTGGCGTAAACCGCCCGCGGTCCGGCCAGCGCCGGCAGCGCACCGGTCAGCCAGCCCGCCCAGCGCCAGGCGGGCAGCAGGCGGCTGCG
>CAISYQ010000178.1 GCA_903889735.1 uncultured Methylibium sp. | reverse complement strand
TACGTGACCTCCGAGGTCGCGAGCCTGGTGCATGTGGTCGACACCGCCACCGGCAAGGTCGTCAAGAACGTCAAGGTCGGCAAGCGCCCGCGCCGCTTTGCCCTGTCGCCCGACGGCAGCGAGCTCTGGGTGACCAGCGAGCTCGACGCCAGCGTGAGCATCCTCGCCACCAAGGACCACAGCGTGATCGGCACGGTCCGCTTCGAGGTCAAGGGCGCCCGCAGCGAGGACATCTCGCCAGTCGGCATCACCATGAGCCAAGACGGCAAGCGCGCCTTCGTGGCCCTGGGCAAGGCCAACCACGTGGCCTTCGTCGATGTGGCCGCCCGCAAGGTCACGAACCTGGTGCTGGTGGGCAAGCGGGCCTGGAACGTCGCTCTCAACAAGGCCGAGACCCAGCTCTGGGTGGTCAACGGCCTGTCGGACGATGTGACCGTGGTCGATGTGCTGGCTGCCAAGCCCATCAAGTCGGTGCCGGTCGGGCGTGTGCCCTACGGCGTGGTGGTGGTGGAATGAGCCGGCATCCTGTCGTGCGGAGAAGCCTCGCCGCCACCGGACTGGCGCTGCTGAGCCTCCTGGGGGGCGTGGCGTCCGCCCAGGCGCCGGGCAAGGCACAGGCCCCCGGCTCACCGCTGAAGGCGACCTTGCTGGTGCTGGACGACGACCCCCGCCTGGAGCGCAACCGGCGCGAGCGCGCCTACCTCGGTCACCCCGGCGGGCCGGCCGCCGAGGGGCTGAAGCTGGCGCTGGAGGAAGGCCGCTTCGAGCTCGAGGCGGCCGGTGTGGCGGTCGCCCTGGACAACCGCCCAGTCCGTGATCTGGCGGCGCTGCAGGCGGCCGCGGTTGCGGCCGAGAAGGCCGGTGCGGCGGTGCTGGTGACCGACCTGCCGGCCGACTGGACCCTGGCGGCGAGCGACGCGGTGAAGATCCCCGTGCTCAATGTCGGCGAGGCCAGCGACCGGCTGCGCCAGCAAGACTGCCGCGCCAACCTCTTCCACCTGATCCCGAGCGAGCGCCAGCGCGCCGACTCGGTAGCGCAGACGCTGCTCGCGCGCAAGTGGAGCAAGGTGCTGATGCTGACCGGCCCGAGCCCCGAGGACCAGACCCGCGCCGCAGTGGCCCAGGCCTCGCTCAAGCGCTACGGGCTGCAGGTCGTCGCCACCAAGCCCTTCAAGCTCTCGGCCGACCCGCGCGAGCGCGACCTGGCCAATCCGCTGCTGCTGACCGCCGGTACCGCCTATGACGTGGTCTGGGTGGTCGACAGCGACGGCGAGCTCGCGCGCAGCCTGCCCTACCGCACCGTACTGCCCCGTCCGGTGGTGGGCGACGGTGGCCTCGTGGCCACGGCCTGGCATGCCCAGTACGAACGCTTCGGCGCGCCTCAGGTGGTCCGCCGGTTCGCCAAGGCCTATCAACGGCCGATGACCGGCCACGACTGGGCCGCCTGGATGGCCGGCAAGGCGCTGGTCACCGCCGCCGTCGCGGCACCCAAGGGACCCTGGGCACCGGCGATTGCCCGGGCGCAGATCGATGGCTCCAAGGGCGTGACGATGAGCTTTCGGGCCTGGGACGGGCAGCTCCGCCAGCCCCTGCTGCTGACCGACGGCGAGGGCGTCATCTCCACCGCGCCGATCGAAGGCGTGCTGCACCCCGTCAATGCGCTCGACGCCATCGGCGCCGATGCCGGTGAAAAACTCTGCAAGGCCCCCCGATGAGCACCGTTGCCCTGTCCACCCCCTCCCAGGACGCTGCGCGGCACGGCGTGGTCCACGCGCTGCAGGCGCTGTGGGCCATCGTCATGCGCGAGGTCTACAAGTTCTCCCAACAGACCGGGCGGCTGGTCTCGGCGTTGGTGCGGCCGCTGCTGTGGCTGGCGGTGTTCGCGGCTGGCTTTCGCAACGTGTTCGGCATCGCCATCGTCGAGCCCTACGACACCTACATCCCCTACGAGGTCTACATCGCGCCCGGGCTGATCGGGATGGTGTTGCTGTTCAACGGCATGCAGTCCTCGCTCGCCATGGTCTACGACCGCGAGATGGGTCTGATGCGGCTGCTGCTGACCACGCCGCTGCCGCGCCCCTGGATCCTCTTCTGCAAGCTCTCGGCCACCGCCTTGCTCTCGGTGCTGCAGGCGCTGGCCTTCGTGGCCGTGGCGCTCCTGATCGGCACCGACCTGCCCGTGTTCACGCTGGCCGGCCTGCATGCCCTGGTGGCGCTGTCAGCGGGCGCGCTCATGCTGGGCGCGCTGGGCCTGCTGCTCTCGGTGCACATCAAGCAGCTTGAGAACTTCGCCGGCACCATGAATTTCGTGATCTTCCCCATGTACTTCCTCTCCACCGCCCTCTACCCGCTGTGGAAGCTGCAGGAGTCGGGCGCCGAGTGGGTCTACCAGGCCGCGCGTTTCAACCCCTTCACCCAGGCGGTCGAGTGGATCCGCTTCGCGCTCTACGGCAAGGACCCTGGCATGGCCCCCTGGGTGGTGCTGGGCTGCCTGACGGTGTTCTTCGTGCTGGCGTGCTGGGGCTATGACCCGCAGCGCGGCTTCGGCCAGCTGACCAAGCGCGGCGGGGGTGGCGCATGACGTCCCGCCAGCCCACGCCCTCGCGCCGAACGCTGCTGCGGGGCGCGGCCGCCTCGCTGGCCCTGCCGGCGGCGGCCCTGCGCGCCCAGGGGGAGAGCCCCTTCACCCGGCCGATCACGCTCTGGGTGCCCTGGCCTGCGGGCGGCGGCACCGACCTCGCGATGCGGGTGCTGGCCGAAGCCGCCGGCCAGCATCTGGGGCAGCGCGTCAACATCGAGAACCGTGCCGGCGCGGGTGGCACCCTGGTCATGCCGGTGCTGCAGCAGGCCGCACCCGACGGCTACACGGTCGGGCAGCTGCCCCAGACCGTGTTCCGGGCGCCCTACACCCAGAAAGTGTTGTGGGACCCGATCCGCGACGTGACACCGATCCTTCAGCTCACCGGCACCACCTTCGGCATCGTGGTCGCCGCCGACAGCCCGATCAAGACCGCGGCCGATGTCTTCGCCGCGGCCCGCACCGCCATGCAGGCCGGCAGCAAGCTCACGGTCGCCACCAATGGCGTCGGCACCACGCCCCATGTGGTGATGGACGAGCTCTTCGGCCAGCGCAACATCGACTACATCCATGTGCCCTACAAGGGCGTGGCCGAGCAGATGCTGGGCGTGGCCACGGGCCAGGTCCAGGTGGGCGTGGGATCGACAGCCTTCGGGCCCTTCGTCGACAGCGGCAAGCTGAGGCTGCTGGCCACCTTCGGCGAGAAGCGCAGCCGGCGCTGGCCCCAGGTGCCCACGATGAAGGAGCTGGGTCTCGGTCCGGTGGCGACCTCGCCCTATGGCCTGGCCGGCCCTCGCGGCATGAGCGCGCCGGTCGTGCAGGCCCTGCACGATGCCTTCCGCGCGGCCATGCTGGATCCGGCCTATATCGCCGAGCTGGCCAAGTCGGACCAGGAGCTCGCCTACCTCGGCCCGGCCGATTACGCCAAAGCCTGCCGCGAGGCCTTTGCCGCCGAGAAAAAAGTGGTGGACCGGCTGGGGCTCGCCCGACCGGCCAGCTGATCGGCGCGGACCCATGGGGGTGGACCGACTGGGGCGCTGCGGCGCCTTCGCGCACGGCCTCGCCCCAGCGGATCCACCATGTCAGCCGGTGCCCAGGCCGTTCTCTCGGGCGTAGCGCAGCAGTTCCACCGCGCTGCCGACGCCGAGCTTCTGGCGGATCTGGGTCTGGTAGTTGGAGACGGTCTTGGCCGAAAGCCTCAGCGTCTGCGCGATCTCCTCGACGC
>CAISYQ010000177.1 GCA_903889735.1 uncultured Methylibium sp. | reverse complement strand
GTAGGCCTTGGCCTCACCCCCAAACTTGCTCGACAGCACGGTCGTGATCGCCGCCGTCAGCGTGGTCTTCCCATGGTCCACGTGCCCAATCGTCCCCACGTTCACGTGCGGCTTGGTGCGCTCGAATTTGCTTTTTGCCATCTCGATCTCCTGAAGGTCGCTGGTGACAGAACGAATGCCGTGAGAGAAGACTGGTGCCCATGGCGGGAATCGGACCCGCGACCTCTCCCTTACCAAGGGAGTGCTCTACCACTGAGCCACATGGGCATCGCTACTGGTCTGCGCGCCACGGCGCGCACATCGCTAGCGACAGGACCGAAGTCCTGCTGGAGCGGGAGACGGGAATCGAACCCGTGTCATTAGCTTGGAAGGCTAAGGTTCTGCCATTGAACTACTCCCGCTACGGAGTCCGCTGGCCTCGAATAGGTTCGCCCTGGTGGAGGAGGCTGGATTCGAACCAGCGTAGGCGTAAGCCAACAGATTTACAGTCTGCCCCCTTTAGCCACTCGGGCACCCCTCCGGGACGAGCCCGCGACTATATCACCAGCTGGGCGACTCACAACCGGGAGCTGAAATCGCCGGGTGAATGGGCTGCCGGCTCGAGCCGCCAATCGAAGGCCTCGCCCGTGTCCGCCAGGAAGCGGGCCGCCGCCGAGAAATGCCCGCAGCCGATGAAGGGCGCTGGCGGGCGCAAGGCCGCCAGTGGCGAGGGGTGGTTGGCCCGCCACACAGCATGGCCGCGTCCGGCAGCCAGCACCCTGGCGGCTCGGGCCTGGGCATGGGCGCCCCACAGCAGGAAGGCCACCGGCTTGGCGCCATCAACCACGGCATCGATCAGCGCGTCAGTGAGCGCCTCCCAGCCCTGCTTGGCGTGGCTCGCAGGCCGGCCTTCCTCGACGGTGAGCGTCGTGTTCAGCAACAGGACGCCTCGCTGCGCCCAGGGCCGCAGACTGGGAGAGGCAGGCGGGGGCAGGCCGAGATCGCGCTGGTACTCCTTGAAGAGGTTGCGCAGGCTGGGCGGCGGCTTCACGCCGAGCGGGACCGAGAACGCGAACCCCTCGGCCTGGCCGACCCCATGGTAAGGGTCCTGCCCGAGGATCACGACACGCACCGACTCCAGGGGCGTCAGCGCCAGCGCGCGCAGCGGCTCGGGCGGAAAGACCTTGGCGCCGGCGGCCACCCGCCCATCGACAAAGCCGATCAGCCGTCGGCCGGCATCGCTGGCACGGAAGGCCTCGGTGACCGGCCGCCAGCCGCCAGTGACCGCATCGAAGGCCGCATCGAGCGGCGATACGAGGTGCTGCGCCACCCGCCGCGGTCCGCGTCAGCCGAACAGGGCGGTCAGCGCGTCGCCGGGGTCCTTGGCCCGCATGAAGGCCTCGCCGACCAGGAAGGCATGGACGTTCGCGTCGCGCATGCGGCGCACGTCGGCCGGCGCCAGGATGCCGCTCTCGGTGACCAGCAGCCGCTCGGGCGGCACGCGCTCCAGCAGGCCCAGGGTGGTGTCCAGGCTGACCTCGAAGGTTCGCAGGTTGCGGTTGTTGATGCCCACCAGCGGCGTGGACAAGCGCAGCGCGCGCTCGAGCTCGGCGCCGTCGTGCACCTCCACCAGCACCGCCATGCCGAGCGCGTGCGCCACCGCCTCCAGGTCGGCCATGCGGGCGTCTTCCAGGCAAGCAGCGATCAGCAGGATGCAGTCGGCACCCATGACTCGGGCCTCGAACACCTGGTACTCATCGACCATGAAGTCCTTGCGCAGCACCGGCAGGGCGCAGGCGGCGCGGGCCTGCAGCAGGTAGTCGGTGGCGCCCTGGAAGAAGCGCTCGTCGGTCAGCACGCTCAGGCAGGCCGCACCGCCGGACTCGTAGCTGGCGGCGATCTCGGCCGGCATGAAATGCTCGCGCAACACACCCTTGCTCGGGCTCGCTTTCTTCACCTCGGCGATCACCGCGGCGCGGCCGGCGGTGATGCGGCCCCGCAGGGCTGCGGTGAAGTCGCGCAGATCGCGCCGCATGTCGGCGGATTCGGCATCGGAGCGCAGGGATGTGAGCGACCGCTTCGATTTGGCCGCCGCAATCTCGTCGCGCTTGACGGCCACGATCTTCTCAAGGATATCGGTCATGTGATCTCCGTGGCGAGGCTCAGCCTGCCAGCGCCTGGGTCCGGGCGACGAATTCGTGCAACTTGGCCAGCGCCCGGCCGGAGTCGAGCGCCTCTCTCGCACGCGCCACGCCCTCGGCCATGGTGGTCACCACGTCGGCGGCATAGAGGGCGACCCCGGCGTTGAGCATGACGATGTCGCGCGCCGGACCGCCCTGCCCCTCGAGCACTGCCTGCAGCAAGGCGCGACTGGCCTCGGGCGTGGCCACCTTCAGCGCGCGCTGGCTGGCCATCGGCAGGCCAAAGTCCTCGGGGTGGATCTCGTACTCGCTCACCACGCCGTCTTTGAGCTCGCCAACCATCGTGGCGGCGCCGAGCGAGATCTCGTCCATGCCGTCGCGGCCGTAGACCACCACCGCGTGGACCGCGCCCAGCCGCTGCAGTGCGCGCACCTGGATGCCGACGAGGTCGGGGTGGAACACCCCCATGAGGATGTGGGGGGCGCCGGCCGGGTTGGTGAGCGGTCCGAGGATGTTGAAGACGGTCCGCACGCCGAGCTCGCGGCGCACCGGCGCCACGTTCTTCATCGCCGGGTGGTGGTGGGGCGCGAACATGAAGCCGATGCCGGTGTCGGCGATGCACTGCGCGATCGCTGCGGGCGCCAGCGCCAGGTTCACACCCAGCGCCTCGAGCACGTCGGCGCTGCCGGACTTGCTGGAGACGCTGCGGTTGCCATGTTTGGAGACGCGCGCGCCCGCGGCCGCCGCCACGAACATCGCGCAGGTCGAGATGTTGAAGGTGTGCGAGCCGTCGCCACCGGTCCCGACGATGTCGACCAGGTGGCGGCGGTCGGGCACCTCGACGCGGGTCGAGAACTCGCGCATCACCTGGGCCGCGGCGGTGATCTCGCCGATCGTTTCCTTCTTGGCGCGCAGGCCGATCAGGATGGCGGCCATCATCACCGGCGACATCTCGCCGCTCATGATGCGGCGCATCAGCGACAGCATCTCGTCGTGGAAGATCTCGCGGTGCTCGATCACGCGCTGCAGTGCGGCACTGTCGGTGATGTCGGTGGCGCTCAGGGTGGCGCGGTCTGGAGCAGGGAGGGGGGCGGGCGCCGTCATGGCGGTGGCTCCTTTGGGATCGGGCGGGGCGCTTGGGGGGCCAGGCGCGACTCAGTGGGTGTGGACAAGAAAATTCTTCAGCATCGCGTGACCATGCTCGGTGAGGATGGATTCCGGGTGGAACTGCACCCCCTCGATCGGCAGCGTGCGGTGGCGCACGCCCATGATCTCGCCGTCCTCCGAGGTGGCGGTGACCACGAGTTCTGCGGGCAGCGAGTCGGGTTCGATCGCCAGCGAGTGGTAACGGATGACGGTGAATTCGCGCGGCAGGTCGGTGTAGACACCGCGCTGGTCGGTGCGGATCACGCTGGTCTTGCCGTGCATCTGGCGCTGCGCCCGCACGATGTGACCGCCGAGCGCCGCCCCGATGCTCTGGTGGCCCAGGCAGACGCCGAGGATGGGCAGCTTGCCCGCGAAATGACGGATCGCCGGCACGCAGATGCCCGCCTCGGCGGGCGAGCAGGGGCCGGGCGAGAGCACCAGCCGCTCGGGCCGCAGCGCCTCGATGCCGGCGATGTCGACCTCGTCGTTGCGCAGCACCTTCACCTCCTCGCCCAGCTCGGCGAAGTACTGCACCAAATTGAAGGTGAAGCTGTCGTAGTTGTCGATCATCAGCAGCATGGCGCAGCTCCCCACCGCAAATCGCGCGGCCTGCGGCGGGCCGGGCCCACCAGTGTGTGCAAGGCGGCCATCAGAAGCCCGCCTCGACGAGTTCGGCCGCGCGCAGCACGGCGCGGGCCTTGGCCTCGGTCTCCTGCCACTCCATCTCGGGCACCGAATCGGCCACGATGCCGGCCGCGGCCTGCACATAGAGCATGCCGTCCTTGACGATGCCGGTGCGGATGGCGATCGCCACGTCCATGTCGCCGGCAAAGCTGAGGTAACCGCAGGCGCCGCCGTAGAGGCCCCGCTGCACGGGCTCGAGCTCGTCGATCAGTTCCATGGCGCGGATCTTGGGAGCGCCGCTCAGGGTGCCGGCCGGGAAGGTGGCGCGCAACACGTCCATGTTGGTCGTGCCGGGCTGCAACAGGCCCTCGACGTTGCTGACGATGTGCATCACATGCGAGTAACGCTCCACCGAGAAGGCCTCGGTCACCTTGACGCTGCCAGTTTGCGCGATGCGGCCAATGTCGTTGCGCGCCAGGTCGATCAACATCACATGCTCGGCGCGCTCCTTGGGATCGGCCAGCAGTTCGGCCTCGATGGCCCGATCCTCTTCGG
>CAISYQ010000176.1 GCA_903889735.1 uncultured Methylibium sp. | reverse complement strand
TAGAGGATGCCGAGCGGGTGATCGCGCAGCAGGCGTCGCGCCATCAGCGCCGCGCCGCCGCGGATGCGGTGATCGACAACGACGCGCCCGGGCGGGACCGCCTGGCGCAGGAGGTCGTGGCGCTGTGGCACCGCTGGATGGGTTGATGGGACCTGGGCACCCTGTGGAACAATCCTGGCCGATCCTGCAGATCAGTGGACGTGCGGTGATCGATGCGCAAGATGGCGAGCGCACGGGCCGCGGCCAGAGGATGTGACGTGAGACGGTGGAGTCCGAAGCCTTGATCGTTTACGAATACCCGTTCAACGAGAGCATCCGCACGATGCTCAGGCTCGAGCATCTGTTCGAGCGCCTCGATACGCTGGTCTCGCGTGAGGCCGCCATCGACCACCATTTCGCGCTGGCGACCCTCTTCGAGGTGATGGACGTGGCCTCGCGCGCCGACCTGAAGAGCGATCTGCTCAAGGACCTGGAGCGCCACCGCAACCAGTTCGCCCAGTACCGCGGCAACCCCTCGATCTCCGAGGTGGCGCTCAATGAGGTCATCGACCGGATCGACCAGGTCTTCACGGCCCTGAACCAGCTGCCGGGCAAGGCCGGGCACGCCCTCACCGCCAACGAGTGGCTGATGAGCATCCGCAGTCGCATCAGCATTCCCGCGGGCACCTGTGAATTCGATCTGCCGGCCTACTACGCCTGGCAGCACGAAACCGCGGCATCTCGCCAAGCCGACCTGCGGCGGTGGCTGGGCACGCTGCTGCCGCTGGCCGATGCCTTGAAGGTGATGCTGGGCTTGCTGCGGGATTCGGGCAGCCCGCACATGGTCGTGGCCTCGGGCGGCCAGTACCAGCAGAGCCTGTCGCAAAGCCGCAGTTACAGCCTCATGAGGGTGCGCATCGACGGGGTGACCGGGCTGGTCCCGGAGATCAGCGGCCACCGGCTGATGGTGTCGATACGCTGGATGCGCCAGGACGGCGAGGGTCGCTTGCGCAACAGCGCCGACGACACCGGCTTTGAGCTGACCCTGTGCGCCTGAGACCCCCCCCGACGGGCCCGAGGGCCAGGCCCCGCACGCGCGGTGCCAACCGCAACGCGAGCCGGGAAACCCGCGCGAGGGTGATGCCGTGAGCGGCGCCCAGACGCCACCGTCTCGCACGGTCCGCTGCCCCGGTTGCGGGCTGGCGAGCGAGTACTCGCCGGCCAACCGGTTCAGGCCCTTCTGCTGCCAGCGCTGCAAGGAAGGGGACTTTGGCGCCTGGGCCGCCGAGCGCTACCGCGTCGAGACGACCGACCCGCTCGACCCGCTCGCGGACGGGTCCGCACCGTCCGTTCATTGAGGGCCCTCAGGGCCTTGCCAAGCGGTGTCCACGGGACATGCCGCCGACTCGCGACCTCGGTGTAACGCTCAGGTCCGGTGCGTGGCCCCGGTGAACCCGCGCTCCTCGGCCAGCCACCGCAGCACCGGCAAGGTGCCGGGCAGCACCGGCATCACCGCCACCGGCAGCGCCTGCCAACGGGCCGATTGGCCTTCGCGCATCTCCAGCTCGCCTTCCCATGCGCGCACCTTGCAGAAGTGCAGGCGCACGCGGGCATGTTCGTAATCCACGATCTCCACCTTCCAGGGCTCGGCAGGACCGATCGTGATGCCCAGCTCCTCGATCAGCTCGCGCCGCAGGGCCTGCTCCACCGTCTCGCCGACCTCGAGCTTGCCGCCGGGGAATTCCCAGTAGCCCTCGTAGACCTTGCCGGGCGGGCGGGAGGCCATCAGGAAGCGGTCCTCGGCGTCGAACAGCACGCCGACCGCCACGTCGACCGGCACCCTCGGCGGCGCACCGCCATCCACGGCCTCAGTGGCCATCGCGGCCGATCAGGTCACGCGCGAATTGCCAGGCCACGCGACCCGAGCGCGAGCCGCGCTCCAGCGCCCAGACCAGCGCCTGCGGTCGCGCCTCGCGGATGCGCGCCTCGCCCAGGCCGAAGGCGGCGAGCCATTGACCCACGATCGCCAGGTACTCGTCCTGGCTGAAGGGGTAGAAGCTGATCCACAGCCCGAAGCGCTCCGAGAGCGAGATCTTTTCCTCCACCCCCTCACCCGGATGGACCTCGCCGTCCTCGGTGTGCTGGTAGGAGAGGTTCTCCTTCATGGTCTCGGGCAGGAGGTGGCGGCGGTTGGAGGTGGCGACGATCAGTACGTTGTCACCGGCCTGTGCCACCGAGCCATCGAGCACCGATTTCAGCGCCTTGTAGCCCGCCTCGCCCTCGTCGAAGCTCAGGTCGTCGCAGAACACGAAGAAGCGCTCGGGACGGCTCGCCACCAGATCCACGATGTCGGCCAGATCGAGCAGGTCGACCTTGTCGACCTCGATGAGGCGCAGGCCCTGGGCGGCATGTTCGTTGAGGCAGGCCTTGACCAGCGAGGACTTGCCGGTGCCGCGCGCGCCGGTCAGCAGCATGTTGTTGGCTGGCCGACCGGCAACGAACTGCGCGGTGTTGCGCGCCATGCGCTCCTTCTGCGGCTCGATCTCGCGCAACTCGTCCAGACGGATGGACGAGACCTGCCGCACCGGCTCCAGCCAGCCGCCCCCGAGCAGCGAGGCACTGCGGCGACGGTAACGGAAGGCGATGGAGGCAGACCAGTCGGGCGCCTGCACAGGGCAGTGGCCGGGACCGGGCAACAGTGCATCGACACGGGCGAGCAGCGCATCGGCGCGCTGCAGCAGGTGCTGGAGGTCTTCGTTCATGGCGCGGAGTGTAGGAGCGCAGTGCCGACCCAGGACAAGGGGTGAGCACGGCACGGGCTCGTCATCGGCGCGGCGAGCCTTGATCTCAGCAAGGGTCCCGTCCGGGCCTGCCGGCAGGCTGCTGGAGGCAGATGCCGCTGGTCAGCCCGCGAGCTGCCTTAACGCGGCGTCGAGGTGCTCGGTAGGCAGGCGCTTGAAGCCGGAGCGGGCGTAGCGCTGCAGGCGTCCGAGCGCGAAGCTGGTCATCACCGAGGCGGCGGCCTGTGCGTCCAGGGTGGGCGTCTCCGAGCCCTGATCGCCCGCCGCGGCGCGCAGGCTCTGGCGCAACTGGGACTCGAAGCGATCGAAGAACTGGTTCATGCGGGCGGTGAGGCGTTCGTTCTCGAACACCAGGGCGTCGCCGGCCATCACGCGGGACATGCCGGGGTTCTTCTCGCCGAACTGCAGCAGCACCGACAGCATGCGCCGCACCTGGGTGAGAGGCGCGGTCTCGCGCTCCACGATCTGGTTGACGAGGGTGAAGACGCTGCTCTCGACGAACTCGATCAGCGCCTCGAACATCTGCGCCTTGCTGGCGAAATGGCGGTACAGCGCCGCCTCGCTCACCTCGAGGCGGGCCGACAGTGCGGCGGTGGTGATGCGCTCGGCGCCCGGCTGCTCGAGCATCTCCGCCAGCGCCTGCAGGATCTGTATGCGCCGCTCGCCCGGCCGCGGCCGCTTGCGCACGGCCGCCGGCGACGTCCCGTTCTGTTCGGGCGCGGCACCGCAGAGGGCGTCGGGCGGTGGGGCTTCGTGCAAGTCAGGCATTCGCTCGTGACACCGGAAAGAGGACTCTCAATTTCTGAAGCGAATGAATTCTTGCACACACATAGGCGGGCCTGCGGCGCAGGCGAGCGCCGGCTTCCGGGCCATGCGCGCTGCTTCTCAGGTAGCGCTGCATCCAGACCGTGCGCAGCCCGAGGCCCCAGGCCGCGCGCTGGTGGGCGAGGGTGTCCTCAACCAGCACGCAGCGCTGCGGCACGAGCTTCAGGCGCGCCAGCAGGCGCTTGAACATGCGCGCGTCCGGCTTGGGCCGGAGCTGGCCGAACATGCGCATGTCCTCGATGCTGACGATGGCCTCGAAGCTGCCCGCCAGACCCAGCGCCCCCAACACGCGCCGGGCATAGACCGCCGGGGCGTTGGTCAACAGGATCTTGCGGCCGGGCAGATGCCGGATCGCGGCGCGGTCATGGGCATGGGAGCGCAGGCGGTCCTCCAGGCCCGGCAGGTGGTGGGTGTGCTCAAGGAAATGCGCCGCACGCACGCCATGGTGGCGCTCCAGCCCGAGGAGGGTGGCGCCGTAGCGGCGCCAGTAGTGGCGGCGCAGGTGGTCGGCCTGCACGGCATCGACGCTGAGCTCGCGTCCGATGTAGTCATTCATCGCCTCGTCCAGCAGGCCGAAGGCGGCGTGCGAGGCGTCGTGGAGGGTGTTGTCGAGGTCGAACAGCCAAATCCGCCCGGAACTCCGCGCCGCGCTGGGACGGGCCGCCATCGGGGACGGCCTCAGTGCGACCGGATCATCGTCCCGTAGGCCTGATCACTGAGGATCTCCAGCAGCAGGGCATGCGGCACGCGGCCGTCGATGATGTGGACCGCGTGGACGCCGCTCTTGGCGGCGTCCAGCGCGCCGGCGATCTTGGGCAGCATGCCGCCCGAGATGGTGCCGTCGGCGAACAGCTCGTCGATCTCCCGCGCGCTCAGGTTGGTCAGCAGCTTGCCGGCCTTGTCGAGCACGCCCGGCGTGTTGGTCAGCAGCATCAGCTTCTCGGCGCCCAGCACGGTGGCGAGCTTGCTGGCCACCGAGTCGGCGTTGATGTTGTAGCTCTCGCCCTGCTCGCCAAAGCCGATCGGGCTGACCACGGGGATGAACTGGTCGTCCTGCAGGGCCTTGACGACCGAGGGATCGATGGCAGTGATCTCGCCGACCTGGCCAACGTCATGCTCCACGCTCGGGTCATTGCGGTCGATCATCTTGAGCTTGCGGGCACGGATCAGGCCACCGTCGCGGCCGGTGAGGCCCACTGCCTTGCCGCCGGCCGCGTTGATCAGGCCGACGATGTCCTGCTGCACCTCGCCGCCGAGCACCCACTCCACCACCTTCATGGTCTCGGCGTCGGTCACGCGCATGCCCTGGATGAAGCTGCCCTTCTTGCCCAGCCGGCCCAGCGCCTCGTCGATCTGCGGTCCACCGCCGTGCACGACGATGGGGTTCATGCCGACGAGCTTGAGCAGGACGATGTCCTCGGCGAAATCCTGCTGCAGGGTCGGGTCGGTCATGGCGTTGCCGCCGTACTTGATGACCAGCGTCTTGCCGTGGAACTTGCGGATGTAGGGCAGGGCCTGGGCCAGGATCTCGGCCTTGTCGCGGGGGGCGATATGGGCGATGTCGGGGTTGGGGACGGTGGGGCTGACCATGGGCAATCTTCCTGGGAGGGCGAACGGGGGTGGCGTGAACCAGCAACGAGCCGGATTCTAGGATTCACCCCCGCAGACGCCGGGCGAACCGCGGCCGCCTCATCCGCGCCCAAAGCCCCCGCTCACCGCGCACCGGTTGATGCTTGCCAAGACCGGGTTCTGCCGATGCCCTAAGATCATTCCCATGCGCCGTGGCTCCTGGCTTCTCTTGCTGTTGATCGTCCTGCTGCCCCTGCGGGCTTGGTCGTTCGCCGGGATGGCCGTGCCGGCAGCGGCCGTGCAGGAGCTTCAGGTCTCGCCGGTGCAGACGGCGTTGACCGGGCCGGGGGCGGCCGCCATGCCCCACTGCCATGAGGAAGCCGGACCGGCTCGTGCAGGCGGGGAGCGCGATGCGGGCCGGGACGGCGATTCGGCGCCGGCCGCACCGACCTGCGCGTCGTGTGCCGACTGCGAGCTGTGTCACGGTATCTCCCTCGCCGCCGAGGACCCCGCGCAGGCCGCAGCCAGCCCGGTAGCGACCGCGCTACGGGCGGCTCCTGGGGCCACCCCCCATCGGCGCGAAGCCGAGCCCTTCTTCAAGCCGCCCCGAGGCTGAAGCCCCGAGACGCCCGCGATCGCCGGGCGACGCGTCCCTGGGCTGCCGGACTGGTGCGAAGGTTCTCTGGATCACTGCAGGCGCAGGATCTCCCGCTGCGACCCCAGGCACCATCGTCAACCCAGTCGCTCATCCGAGCGGCCCACCGGCCACCGACCCATCCCCGCGCCAGCCACCGCGGCCGGCCACCGCCTTCAGGGGTCCCATGTCCCGATTTCCAGCGCCCCTTTGCCAGGTTGTTGCCTGCGGCACGCCTTGGCACCGACCAGGCCGCCCGGTCGCGCGCCTTCGCCCGACCGCCCTGGCCATCGTCCTGGGCACCGCCGCGCTGCTGGGCGGCTGTGCGAGCGGTGCTCTCGGCCCCGCGACCGCCGGCGGTCAGTTCGCCGTCCATGCGGCCGTCGGCGCCACCCCGCCACGGCTGACCAGCGAGTCTGCGCAGCGCGAAGCCGAAGCCGACGCCCGGCGCTGGCTCGCCGACCCACTCCAGGCGGACGACGCGGTGAGGCTGGCGCTGCGGCTGAGTCCGGCCGTGCAGGCGCTGATGTCGGACGCGGGGGTGCGCGCCGCCCGCATCGGCCGCGCCGGGCGTCCGGGAGACCCGGTGTTGAGCTTCGAGCGCCTGGTGCGCCGGGGCAATGGCCCGCCTGAGCGCGACATCGGCCGGCTGATCAGCGTCTCGCTGTTCGACCTGCTCGCCTGGCCGACCCGGCAGCAGGCCGCCCGGGAAGCGCTGGAGGCGTCATCACTGCGGCTCACCGCCGACCTGCTGGGCGCAGCGACCGCGGCCCGGGAGGCCTGGATCCGCGCCGTTGCGGCGCAGCAGTCGCTCCAGCATGCACAGCAGGTGCTGGACGCCGCCGAGGCGGCCACCGAACTGGCGAGGCGCCTGCAGGCGGCGGGCGGATTCAGTCGGCTGCAGCAGGCGCGCGAGCAGGCCTTCCACGCCGATGCGGAGGCGCAATGGGCCCAGGCCCGGCATGCCGCCACCGCCACGCGCGAGGCGCTGATCCGCAGCCTGGGTCTGGACGACCGGCTCGCGCAGGCCTTGCGCTTGCCGCAGCGCCTCCCCGACCTCCCCGTGGCGACGCGCAGCAACGCCGACCTGGTGGCCGCCGCGCTCGACCAACGGCTCGACCTGCGCCTGGCCCGCAGCGAGCTGCAGCGCGAGGCCCGCCTGGCCGGGCTCGCGCCACTGGAGAGCGTCTTTGGCGACACGCGGCTGGGCGTGCAGCGCAACAGCGAGGGCGGTCCGGTCCGACAGCGAGGCTTCGAGCTCGAATGGGCCATCCCCTTGTTCGACGCCGGCGCCGCCCACCGCGACGAATCGCGGGAGCGCGTGCTCGCCGCGCAGGCCTGGGCCCGGCACACTGCGCTGCTGGCCGGCTCGCAGGTGCGCGAGGCAGCGAGCGCTGCGCAAACCGCGTACGCCGTGGCCCGGCATCACCGCGACACGCTGCTGCCCCTGCGCCAGACCATCGCCGAGGAAATGCTGCTCCAGTACAACGGCATGCTGGTCGATGTGTTCGCGCTGCTCGCCGACGCCAGGGCGCAGAGCCTGGGCGTTCGCGCCGCGATCGAGGCGGAGCGCGATTTCTGGCTCGCCGATGCCGCACTGCAGGCCACCCTCCTGGGCGCCAGCGCCGCCCCATCCCCTTCCGCACCCTTGAGCGCGGGTTCCGCAGCGCCGACTGCCGCGACCGCCGCACACTGAAGAGAGCCGCCATGACCCCTCCCAGACGACGCTTTCTCGCCGGCGGCCTCGGTGCTGCCGGCCTGGCCGTGGCGGCCTCCACGGTGAGCCGTGCAGCCCTGTCCGCCCTCCCGGAGCCGGTGCTGCAGGAGCGGCCGGACACCATGGCCCCACTCGTCCCGCCCACCGGCCGCCCCTACCGGCCGGTCGTCACCCTCAACGGCTGGACGCTGCCCTGGCGCATGCGGGCCGGCGTGAAGGAGTTCCACCTGGTGGCCGAGCCGGTGCTGCGCGAGATCGCGCCCGGCATGACGGCCCGCCTGTGGGGCTACAACGGCCAGAGCCCGGGGCCGACGATCGAGGTCGTCGAGGGCGACCGCGTGCGGCTCTTCGTCACCAACCGTCTGCCCGAGCCCACGACCGTCCACTGGCACGGCCAGCGTCTGCCCAACGGCATGGACGGCGTGGCCGGCCTGAACCAGCCCCACATCCCGCCCGGCAAGACCTTCGTCTACGAGTTCGAGGCCCGCCGCCCCGGCAGCTTCATGTACCACCCGCATGCCGACGAGATGGTGCAGATGGCCATGGGCATGATGGGTTTCTGGGTCACGCACCCACGCCGCCCCCATCCGCTGATCGAACCGGTGGAGCGGGATTTCTGCTTCCTGCTCATTGCCTACGATGTCGAGCCCGGCGCCTCCGTCCCCAAGGTCACCACGATGCTGGACTTCAACCTCTGGACCTGGAACTCGCGGGCCTTCCCGGGAATCGACAGTCTGAATGTGCGGCTCGGCGACCGCGTCCGCATCCGCTTCGGCAATCTCACGATGACCAACCACCCGATCCACCTGCACGGCCACGAGTTCACGGTCACCGGCACCGACGGCGGGCCGACGCCGCGCGCCGGTCGCTGGCCCGAGGTGACCACCGATGTGGCCGTCGGGCAGATGCGCCAGATCGAGTTCGTGGCCGACGAGGAGGGCGACTGGGCCTTCCACTGCCACAAGAGCCACCACACGATGAACGCGATGGGGCATCGGGTCTCCACGCTCATGGGTGTCGAGCAGCGTGACCTCGTCGAGCGGATCGGCCGCCTGATCCCCGACTACATGGCGATGGGCCAGAACGGCATGGCCGACATGGCCGAGATGGAGATGCCGCGGCCCGACATCACGCTGCCGATGATGACTGGCACGGGGCCCTTCGGCGCGGTCGGGATGGGCGGCATGTTCACCACGCTCAAGGTCCGTCGCGACCAGCGGCCCGGCGATCACAGCGACCCGGGCTGGATTCGGCAGCCTCCGGGAACGCAGGCCTTCGAGTGGACCGGGGCGCTGCCGGCCAGTCCCGTCTCCCCCTCGCCGCCCGCCACCCGACCCGCGACGGCGGGCGCATCGGCCCCGTCGCCCCCCACCTTGCCCGACGCTGTCGAACTCCAGGTGCGCAAGCCCGGAGGCGCTCATCTCGGTCATCATTGACGATCCCGTGATGCAGCCGATCGCCTTGCCGACCGACCCGAAACGCTCCCTCGAGGAACCCTTCCATGCGCCATAACCGCTCTTTGCTCGCCAGCCTCGCGCTGAGCGCCGCCTTCGGGGCCTTCGCCCAGGTCACACCGACCGAGGGCGAGGTGATCAAAGTCGACCCCGCCACACGCCGCATCACCCTCAAGCATGGCGAGATCCGCAGCCTCGACATGCCACCGATGAAGATGCTCTACCAAGTCCGAGACCCGGCCCTGCTCGACAAGGTGAAGCCTGGCGACAAGGTCAAGTTCACCGCCGACAAAATCCAGGGCGCCTACACCATCACCTCCCTTGAGGTCCTGCCCTGAACACCCTGGCAGCCGCCCCCTGGACTTCCTGAAGCCAGCCCATGACCCGCCCCTCCGACCCCTCCGGCGAGCGCGCCCAACGCCGCCAAGCCACCGGCAAGAAGACGACGCGCCCCGACCCGAAACTCGCCGATGCCGTGCGGGACTCCGCCCAGCAGATCTGGCAGGCGGGGCTGGGTGCCTTGGCCCAGGCCCAGGGCGAAGGGGGCCGGGTGTTCGAGACCCTGGCCCAGGAAGGGCTGGCCCTGCAGCGCCAGACCCAGGCCGCGGCCGAGGAGAAGGTGGCCGAGGTGACCGACCGGATGACCCGGCTCTCGGGCGACCTGCAGGCCCGCACCGCTCAGCCCTGGGACCGGCTGGAGTCGATCTTCGAGGACCGGGTGGCCAAGGCGCTGGTGCGGCTCGGTGTGCCCGAGGGCCGGGCGCTGACCGCCTTGATCGAGCGGGTCGGGTCGCTCAGCGCCGAGGTGGACCGGCTGAGCGCCGAGGTGGATCGGCTTGCCGGTCCCGCCACCCCCGCCGCGGATCCGGCCCCGCGCAAGAAGCCGCGCCCTGCCGTGGCGGCGCGCAAGACCCAACGAAGACCAGCGTGATGCCGATGCCCACGAACCGATCTCGCCTTTGCCGGCCCGCGCTGGCCGCGCTCATGCTCAGCGCCCTGCTGCTGGCCGCCGCGCCGCCGCTGCGGGCCGCCCCACCGGCACCCGGCAGCGACGAAGCCGCCGCGCTGGCGGCCGCCGGACTGCGGCTGCAGGGCGGCGCCCATGTCCGCGAGGGCTGCGCCACGCCCTTCCAGCCCGCCACCGAGCGGATCGACATCAACCGCGACGGCCGCGACGAGATCGCCGTGTTCCTCGGGCCCTCGCGCTGCTTCGCCGAGACCTCGGGGGGCAACCTGGCCCTCCTGATGAAGCTCGAGGGCGGCTGGGTCGAGCTGCTCGGCTTCGCACCGGGGGTCGAACTGGTGCCGGTCGGCGGCTCCACGCTGGGCTTCATCGACCTCGGCGTGGCCAACCCGGGCGGCTGCATGGGCGTGTTCCGCTGGAACGGGAAGGCCTACGCGCATGCGCTGAATCGCGCGATCGAACCGGGCGGCTGCCAGTTCCGCTAGGGCACGAAGCCAAGGAGATCAACCCGGCCATCGCGGGTCAACGCCCGAGGGCGGGCGGGCGATCCGCGGTCAGGGGTGGAACTGCCCGGGCAGCACCCACAGCAACAGGCTCGTCATCGTGAGGTAGCGCGCGAATTTGCCCAGCGCCATGTAACCCACGCAGGGCCAGAACGGCAGCCTCAGCCACCCCGCCACCGCGCACAGAGGATCCCCGACCACCGGCAGCCAGCTCAGCAGGCAGGCCTTGGGGCCGAAGCGCTCGAGCCAGCGCAGCGCCCGGTGCTCGAGCGGCTTGCCGGCCACCTTTTGGGCGGTGCGCTCGGCGCCCCATCCCATCCACCAGCTCACCATGCCGCCCAGGGTGTTGCCCGCTGTGGCGGCCAGCATCGCCGGCCAGAACAGGTCGGGGTTGAGCTTGACGAGTCCGAAGACGGCGGGCTCCGATCCCATGGGCAGCAGCGTGGCGGACACGAAGGCCACCAGGAAGACGGTGCCCAGCCCGAACTTGGGCAGCGCAAGCAGCACGAGCAGCGATTCCAACCAGGATTCCATGGCTTCCATTGTCGCGTTGCTGCTCGGCGGCCGCTGCCCGCAAACGCACGAATCACGCACGAGAAACACTGAAAAGGCCACCGAAATTGGGGCGGGGAAGACCGCAGAGAGACCTGACGGTGGCCCGAAAGTGACACAAAACCCGCCGCTATACTCTGCCCTCTTTTTAAGCAGACCCCACCCGTGCTTCCCTTGCGCATCGGCCCGATCGAGGTCCCGAACCGGCTCTTTGCCGCACCGATGGCGGGCGTCACGGACCGGCCGTTTCGCCAGCTCTGCAAGCGGCTGGGGGCGGGCTACGCGGTCAGTGAGATGGTCACCTCGCGGCGCGATCTGTGGGCCAGCCTCAAGACCTCGCGCCGGGCCAACCATGAGGGCGAAGCCGCCCCGATCGCGGTGCAGATTGCAGGCACAGAGCCTCTCATGATGGCCGAAGCCGCGGCCTACAACATCGACCGCGGCGCCCAGGTCATCGACATCAACATGGGCTGCCCGGCCAAGAAGGTGTGCAATGTTTGGGCGGGCTCGGCACTGATGCGCGACGAGCCGCTGGCGCTGCGCATCATCGAGGCGGTGGTCTCCGCCTGCGCCCCTCGCGGCGTGCCGGTGACGCTCAAGATGCGCACCGGCTGGGACGCCGACCAGCGCAATGCGCTGGCGCTGGCGCGCGGCGCCGAAGGGCTGGGCATCGCCATGCTCACCGTCCACGGCCGCACCCGCGAGCAGGGCTACCGCGGCGAGGCCGAGCACGACACGGTGGCAGCGGTCAAGGCGGCGGTGCGGGTGCCGGTGGTCGCCAACGGCGACATCGACTCGCCACAGAAGGCGCGTGCGGTCTTGGCGGCGACCGGCGCCGACGCGGTCATGATCGGCCGCGCGGCCCAGGGGCGCCCATGGATCTTCCGTGAGATCGCGCATTTCCTGGCCACCGGCCGCTTGCTGCCGTCGCCGCGCTGCATCGAGGTCAAGAACTGGCTGCTGGAACACCTCGAGGACCACTACAGCCTGTACGGCAGCGAGGACAGCGGCACGGGGGTGCGCACCGCCCGCAAACACATCGGCTGGTATGTCCAGGACCTCCCCGGCGGCGCGCTGTTCCGCGCCCGCATGAACCGGCTGGAGTGCTGCAGTGAGCAGCTGGCGGCCGTGAGCGGCTTCTTCGACGCGCTCGGCGATGCGCATGAGCGCCTGCCACGGCACGCGCCGCACCGCGATGACCAAGCTGCGGCCCTGACACTGCCCGAGCTTGAGGCGGCCTGAGGGCGACCGCCCCAGCGTCGCCTCGCCAGCCCGCCCCGCCCTCCGACAAACGAACGTCGCAAGAAAGACGCCCCGTGACCCGCAAGCACATCGACGCCTGCATCCGCGAGAGCCTGGAGACCTACTTCAGGGACCTGCGCGGGGCCGAACCGCACGCGATCTACGACATGGTGATCAGCGTGGTCGAGCGCCCCCTGCTGGAGGTGGTGATGCAGCGCGCCGAGGGCAACCAGTCGCGCGCCGCCGAATGGCTGGGCATCAACCGCAACACGCTGCGCCGCAAGCTGATCGAACACAAGCTGATCAAGTGACCCCTGAATGAACGCACCCACCGCCCTGCTCTCGGTCTCTGACAAGACCGGCATCGTCGACTTCGCCCGCTCGCTCCACGCGCTGGGTATCCGGCTGCTCTCGACCGGCGGCACCGCGAAGCTGCTGGCCGAGGCCGGCCTGCCGGTCACCGAGGTGGCCGACCACACGGGCTTCCCGGAGATGCTTGACGGCCGGGTCAAGACCCTGCACCCGGCCATCCACGGCGGCCTGCTGGCCCGTCGCGACCTGCCGGCCCACATGGGGGCGCTGCAGGCCCACGACATCGCGCCCATCGACCTGTTGGTGGTGAACCTCTACCCCTTCGAGGCGACGGTCGCGCGAGCCGACTGCACGCTGGACGAGGCGATCGAGAACATCGACATCGGCGGGCCGGCGATGGTGCGGTCGGCCGCCAAGAACTGGAACGACGTGGCCGTGCTGACCGACGCCTCGCAGTACGCGGGCGTGCTGGCCGAGCTGCAGACCGCGGGCAAGGTGAGCCGCAAGACCCGCTTCGCGCTGTCGGTGGCGGCCTTCAACCGCATCGCCAACTACGACGCCGCCATCAGCGACCACCTCTCGGCGATCGAGCTGCCTGACGGCGGTGAGGCGGTCCCCGTGCGGGCCGCCTTCGCGGCCCAGAGCAACGGCCGCTTCGTCAAGCTGCAGGACCTGCGCTACGGCGAGAACCCGCACCAGCAGGCCGCCTTCTACCGCGACCTCCATCCCGCCCCCGGCTCGCTGGTGACCGCGCTGCAGTTGCAGGGCAAGGAGCTCTCGTACAACAACATCGCGGATGCCGACGCGGCCTGGGAATGCGTCAAGGGCTTCGACCCCGCGGTCGAAGGCCCGGCCTGCGTGATCGTCAAACATGCCAACCCCTGCGGCGTGGCGTTGGGCGCGACCGCCGCCGAGGCCTATGCCAAGGCCTTCAAGACCGACCCCACCTCGGCCTTCGGCGGCATCATCGCCTTCAATGGCCCGGTCGATGAGGCCGCGGCGCAGCTCGTGGCGCGCCAGTTCGTCGAGGTGCTGATCGCGCCCGCCTACAGCGAGGCCGCGCTGGCGGTGTTCGCCGCCAAGGCCAACACCCGCGTGTTGCGCATCCCGCTCGACGCCGTGCGGCGCGACGCACCCGATGCCTGGTCGCGCGGCCTCAACGCGCACGACATCAAGCGTGTCGGTTCGGGCCTGCTGATGCAGAGCGCCGACAACCATGAGCTGGCCGCCGCCGACATGAAGCTCGTCACCCGCCTGGCGCCGACTGCCGCCCAGACCGCCGACCTGCTGTTTGCCTGGAAGGTGGCCAAGTTCGTCAAGAGCAATGCCATCGTGTTCTGCGCAGGCGGCATGACGGTGGGTGTGGGCGCCGGACAGATGAGCCGCCTGGACAGCGCCCGCATCGCCTGCATCAAGGCCCAGCATGCCGGCCTCGATCTGAGGGGCTCCTGTGTCGCCAGCGACGCCTTCTTCCCCTTCCGCGACGGCCTGGACGTGTTGGCCGAGGCCGGTGCCGCCTGCGTGATCCAGCCCGGCGGCAGCCTGCGCGACGACGAGGTCATCGCCGCTGCCAACGAGCGCGGCATCGCGATGGTGATGACCGGCGTGCGGCACTTCCGCCATTGAGCCGCCCACCGTGAGGATCCTCGGCATCGACCCGGGGCTGCGCACCACGGGTTTTGGTTTCGGCCGGCGCTGTGCGCCTTCACGTCCGCAGGCGGACCTGAGCCTTCACCGAAACCCTGCGAACGCCAAACCCTGGATGATGGCCTCGCCATGAGGATCCTCGGCATCGATCCCGGATTGCGCACCACGGGTTTTGGCTGCGCCGAAACCCTTGGGGCTTCTTTGGAACAGGGGAGGCGCTTCCCGTGAGGATCCTCGGCATCGATCCCGGATTGCGCACCACGGGTTTTGGCGTGGTCGAGGTGGCGGGGCCGGCTTTGCACTACATCGCCAGCGGCACCATCAAGACCGACTCGCTGCCCAACGGCGACCTGCCGGGGCGGCTGAAGCTGATCTTCGAGGGGGTGCGGGAGGTGGCGGCGCGCTACCAGCCCGAGTGCGCGGCGGTGGAGATCGTGTTCGTCAATGTGAACCCGCAGTCCACCCTGCTGCTGGGCCAGGCGCGCGGCGCGGCGATGGCAGCGCTGGTGACGGGTGGGCTGGCGGTGGCGGAATACACCGCGCTGCAGATGAAGAAGGCCGTGGTCGGCCACGGCCATGCCCGCAAGGAGCAGGTGCAGGCCATGGTGGCCCGGCTGCTCGCGCTGCCCGGCGAGCCCGGCAGCGACGCCGCGGACGCCCTGGGCCTGGCGATCACCCATGCCCACGCCGGCCGTTCGCTGGCGGCGCTGGCCGACGCCACGCCGCTCGCGCGGCGGGCCCACGCCCAGTACCGCAAAGGCCGCACCTATTGAGGGTCGAGCGCCGCTACTGCGGCCGCCAAGCCACGCCGTGGCGCTGGAAGATGTCCCGCATCACCGGTCCTGCGGAGAGCTCGTTGACCCGGCGCTGCAGCGCCTCGGCGAGGTCGGTCGAACCCCGCTTGACGGCCATGCCGACGGCCCAGCCGTCACGCGGGGCCCGGGGCATGGGCAGGGGCATGACCGCGTAGCGTGTCTGCCCGACCAAGGATGATTCGAGCTCCGAGGCCAGCCCGGCCGCCGCCGCCACGTCGCCGGCCTTGAGGGCGGCTGCGGCCTCGGTGCCGTCGGCGTAGCGGGTGGTGAGCGTCTCGCGCAGCGCACCGCCCTCGGCGCCGATCATCAGCCAACCCGCCAGAGATTGCCCCGGCACCGCAATCGGCTGCCCCTTCAGGGCCAGCATGGACTCGGGCACCGGGCCGCGGTTGCGGTCCCAGGCCAGCGCCACGCGCTCGCGGTAGTAGGGCCCGAAGATCGACACCTGGGGCGTCTTCTCGATCAGCGGTGCATCCACGGGCACGTGCAGCATCACGTCAGCCGGCCCCCAGCCCAGGAAGTGACCCTTCCAGACGGCATGGCGCAGGTCGTCATCGAGCTTCTCGTCGGCGCGCATCGCCAGGAGGCTGAGCTTGACGCCCAGCCCTTCGGCCAGGGCGGCGGCAATTTCGGCGTCGATGCCCTTGCCAGCCACATGAAAGGGCGGGTGGTCTTCGTACACGGCCACCACCAGGATGCCGCGCTTCCTGACGCGCTCCAGCGCCGAGAGTTCAGACTGCGCCAGCGCCGTACCCGGCGGGACCAGGGACGCAAGGGCGGTGGCGGCCAGCAGCCGGCGACGCTCGATCACAGCGGTTTCTCGCGGCGGGTTTCAAGGTAGCTCTTGATGGCCCACACCGCTTCCTGCTGCATCGTTCCGTCGAAGGCGGGCATGTAGACCGCACCGTTGCGGACCTTGCCCTTGCGCACGGAAGCCGCATAGTAGGTGTCCATCTCGGCGACGCAGGCGCTCTTCTTGGCGGCATCCTTCAGGCCCGCACACTCGTTGTCGAGCTTGCGCAGGT
>CAISYQ010000175.1 GCA_903889735.1 uncultured Methylibium sp. | reverse complement strand
CCGGCGGCAAGGGAGAGAGGGGGGGGGGGATTGAACGGTGGAGCGCCCGCCGCGCCCACTGCTGAAGCCCAGGTGTTAGCAAGGTATCGCAAGGTCGCATTTGAAGTCTGTGAACGCCGGAGCAAAAGTGCGGCACCTGTCGCGCCGGTCTAAAAGTGCGGCACCCCTTGCCGCCACCTGGAGATGGGACAGATTCCGCAGGGTATTCTCCCTGACGGATCTGGTCTCAAGCTCCTGGAGGCACGGAGGTGTACACAGCTATGCAACAATGGGCCGATGTCCGACGCCGTGTCCTGCAGGAGGGCGTGAGCAAACGCCAAATTCTGCGTGAGACCGGCATGCACTGGAAGACGCTGCGGAAGATCTTAAGCCACAGCCAGCCGCCGGGTTACCAGAGACAACAGACGCCCCAACGACCGAAGCTCGGCCCCTATGTGGACCGCATCCGCGAGATCATCGAGCAGGACAAGCAGATCCCCAAGAAGCAGCGGCACACCGCCAAGCGGATCTTCGAGCGCCTGCGCGACGAGGAGGGCTATACCGGCGGCTACACAGTCGTCAAGGAGGTGATCAACGAGATCACCCGCACCAGCGGCGAGGTGTTCATGCCGCTGATCCACCGGCCGGGCGACGCCCAGGTGGACTACTTCTTCGCTCTGGCCAAGCTGGGCGGCACCCTGCAGAAGGTGGCCATCTTCCTGATGGCCCTGCCCTACAGCGACGCGTTCTTCATGATGTGCGTGCCGCGCGAGTGCACCGAGAGCTTCTGGGAGGGGCACGTCCAGGCGTTTGCCTTCTTCGGCGGCGTACCCATCCGGATCAGCTACGACAACAGCAAGATCGCCGCCCTGAAGATCATGGGGGCGCACCTGCGGAAGTTGACTCCGGGGTTCCTTCAGTTGGCCAGCCACTATCTGTTCGATTACCACTTTTGCACCGTGCGGCGCCCGAACGAGAAGGGCCTGGTCGAGGGCACGGGCGGCTACGCCCGCCGCAACTTCCTGGTCCCGGTGCCGGAGATGGCCGACTACGACGCCCTGAACGCCCACCTGCTGGACTGCTGCCGGAACGATCTTGGGCGCCAGCTGCGGGGCCAGACCGGCAGGAAGGCCGATCTGCTGAAGGAGGATCAGGCGGCGTTCATCGCGCTGCCCGCTGCTCCGCTGGACGCCTGCCGCAAGCAGGCCGGTCGGTCGAACACCCTGTCGCTGGTCCGCTTCGATGACAACGACTACTCCGTGCCGGTGTGCTGGGCCCACCATGAGATCACGGTCAAGGGCTACTGGGATCGGGTGGAGATCTGCCGTGGTGCCGATCCCGTGGCCTCTCACCCGCGCAACTGGGGCAAGGGCCAGGTCGTCTACGAACCACGGCACTACCTGCCGCTGCTGGACCGCAAGCCCGGCGCCCTGGATCACGGCCGACCGCTGCAGGGGTTGCTGCTGCCGGACTGCTTCGCGCTGCTGAGGCGGCGCCTGGAGGGCGATAACGGGCACAAGGGGACCAAGGACTACATCACCGTGCTGCGGTTGATCGAGAAGCACTCGATCGGCCGGGTGGCTGCCGCCATTGACCGGGCCCTGGTCACCGGCGCCCCGTCGCCGGACGTTGTGGCGATGTACCTGTATCCCGACCTGCGAACCGAACTGGGGACCTTCGTGCTGGACGGCAGGCCGCACCTGCGTGCCGTCGTGATCGCGCCACCGCGGACTGATATCTATCGCGACCTGCTGGAGGTGGCGTCATGAACGAGGCGAAGACGACCGTGCTCCTGGAGCACCATCTCAAGGTACTGAAGCTGCCGACGGTGCTGCGCGAGTACGCGCCGGTGGCCGCGGCCTGCAGCCTGGACAAGGCCGATTATGCGACCTACCTGCTGCGTCTGACCGAGCGGGAACTGCTCGATCGCGAGCGCCGCGCTGCCGACCGCCGCCTGCAGGCGGCCCGGCTGCCGGTGATCAAGACGTTCGACACGTTCGAGTTCGCCAGCCAGCCGTCGGTCAATGAAGCCCTGGTCCGGGAGCTGATGCGCGGCCAGTACATCTCCGATCACGAGAACGTCCTGATCGTCGGCAACAGCGGCACCGGCAAGACACACCTGGCCACCGCCCTGGCGTTCAGCGCCTGTGCCCAGGGCCGCAAGGTCCGGTTCTACACCGTCACCCAGCTGGTCAGGCAGCTGCTTGAGT
>CAISYQ010000174.1 GCA_903889735.1 uncultured Methylibium sp. | reverse complement strand
GTGACTGCGGTCCTGGTCTGGTTTCAGGACGGCGGAATGCCGGTCTTTGGCCACTACCGCTTGGGTCTGGATGGGCGCCTGTTTCGCTGCTGGAAGTTTCGAAGCATGGTGGTGGACGCTGACCAGAAGCTGTCAGACCTTCTCGCGAAGGATCCCGTGGCCAAGCTTGAATGGGAAGCGGACCACAAGCTACGCCTTGACCCTCGCGTGACCCGGTTGGGGGCCTTCCTGCGCAAATCCAGCCTCGATGAACTACCGCAGCTGATCAACGTCATCGCGGGAGAGATGAGCTTGGTCGGCCCGCGCCCGATCGTCCCGGATGAAGTCGGAAAGTACGGGCGGCAGTTTCGCTGGTATTGCAAGGTACGCCCAGGCATCACGGGCCTTTGGCAGGTGAGCGGGCGCAACGATCTGGACTATCGTCGTCGCGTGGCGCTCGACGTCTTGTTCGTTAAGCGGTTCAGCCTTTGGCTGTATATCATCATCCTGCTCCGGACGGTGCCCGCCGTGCTTTCCCGGGAAGGCGCCCATTAGGCGAGGCGTTGGCGGCCGAGCTTGCGGCCGCCTCCCGGTTGGGACAAAAGCCGCGATCATTGAGCCGATTAGGTTCAGCCAGGGTGAAGCGGGGGAAGGCGTTTGGTTCGGTCGAACGGCAAGGTCGCATTGTTGACCGGTGTGACCGGCCAGGACGGGGCGTACCTGTCGGAGCTTCTGCTGGCCAAGGGCTACACGGTGCACGGGATCAAGCGGCGGTCGTCGTCGTTCAACACCGAGCGCATCGAGCACCTGTACCAGGATCCGCACGAGCCTGATCAGCGGTTCATCCTGCACTACGGCGACATGACCGATGCGACCAACCTGATCCGCATCGTGCAGCAGACCCAGCCGGACGAGATCTACAACCTGGCGGCCCAGAGCCACGTGCAGGTCAGCTTCGAGACGGCGGAGTACACCGCCAACGCCGACGCCATCGGTCCCTTGAGGCTGCTGGAGGCGATCCGTCTGCTGGGCCTGACGGAGAAGACGAGGTTCTACCAGGCCTCGACCTCGGAGCTGTACGGCAAGGTGCAGGAGGTCCCGCAGAGCGAGACCACCCCCTTCTATCCGCGCAGCCCGTACGCGGCGGCCAAGCTCTATGCCTACTGGATGGTGGTGAACTACCGGGAGGCCTACGGCATGCACGCCTCCAACGGCATCCTGTTCAACCACGAGAGCCCGCTGCGGGGAGAAACCTTCGTCACCCGCAAGATCACCCGGGCGGTGGCGGCCATCCGGCACGGCTTCCAGGACAAGCTCTACCTCGGTAACCTCGACGCCCAGCGCGACTGGGGTCATGCGCGCGAGTACGCAGAAGGCATGTGGCGGATCCTGCAGCAGGAGACGCCGGACGACTATGTGCTGGCCACCGGGGTGACCACCCGCGTGCGGGACTTCGTCAGCCACGCCTTCGCCCAGACGGGGGTGACGATCGCCTGGGAAGGCGAGGGGGTCCATGAGATCGGCCGGGACGCCGCTACCGGAACCGTCCGGATCGAGGTCGACCCGCGCTACTTCCGCCCGGCGGAGGTGGACCTGCTGATCGGCGACCCCCGCAAGGCGAAGGAAAAGCTCGGCTGGGTCCACCAGACCGGCTGGCAGGCGCTCTGCGAAGAGATGGTCCAGGAAGATCTGATCCGGGTCGAGAAAGACCGCCGCGGCCATGGCGAGTGAGATCATCTTCCCGCTTGAGGGCAAGCGGGTCTGGGTGGCGGGCCACAATGGCATGGTCGGCGGCGCCCTCGTGCGGCGGCTGGCCCGGGAGGGCTGCGAGGTCCTGATCGCCGACCGCAAGACCCTCGACCTGACCAACCAGGCCCAGACCCACGACTGGGTGATGGCCAACCGACCCGAGGCGGTGTTCCTGGCCGCGGCCAAGGTTGGCGGCATCCTGGCCAACGACAGCTATCCGGCCGACTTCCTGTACAAAAACCTGATGAT
>CAISYQ010000173.1 GCA_903889735.1 uncultured Methylibium sp. | reverse complement strand
GGTCACTGGGTACGCAGCGCATGACGCGGCTGGTCGGCATCGAACTCGCTCTCGACCTGATCGCCACCGGACGAACGCTCACGATCGCGCAAGCCCGCGAGGCCGGCCTGATCGACGTGGTCGCTGAAGGCGAAGTCACCCAAGCCGCGATCGCCCATGCGCGGCACCTTGCCGGCCGCGCCGAGCCGCTGCGGCGAATCAGCGAACAGAACGTTGACGCAGACTCCCTGCCTTCCGACTTCTTCGCGAACGCACGCGACACGGCGCGCAGAGAAAAGACCGCCTACCCGGCCGCACTCGCCATCATCGACACCGTCGAAGCGTCACTGCTGCCGTTCAGAGAAGGCGAGCAGGTGGAGGCGAAAGCCTTCGCCGCGCTCCTGCGCTCCCCGCAGTCGCGGGCGCTGCGCCACTTGTTCTTCGCGCCGCGTCAGGCGACCAAGGGCCCGGGTCTGTCGATCGCCAGGGACAAGGCGCGCGAAATTGGCGCGGTCGGCGTGCTGGGCGGCGGAACCATGGGGCGGGGCATCGCCATGAACTTCCTCAACGCCGGCCTGTCCGTGACGATCGTCGAGACGACAGAGGCCGCGCGAGACGCCGCACGACGCGGCATCCTGGAGACCTATCAGGCAGCAGTGGCCAGGAAGCGGATCGATGGCGACGAACTCCAGCGCCGCATGGTTCAGCTGCAAGTCACCACCGACGACGCAGCCCTGGCCGGTTCGGACTTGGTGATCGAAGCAGTGTTCGAGGACCTGGCGCTGAAGCTGCAGGTCTGCGAGCGCCTTGGCAGGCTCTGCAAGCCTGGGGCGATCATCGCGACGAACACGTCCACCCTCGATGTGGATGCGCTGGCGCAGGCCACCGGGCGACCAGCCGACGTCGTCGGCATGCATTTCTTCAGCCCGGCCCACATCATGAAGCTGCTGGAGGTCGTTCGCGGCCGGGACACTGCGCCCGAGGTGCTCCTGACGGTGGTCGGCCTGGCGCAGAAGATCGGGAAGGTGCCGGTGGTTTCCGGCGTGTGCTGGGGCTTCATCGGCAACCGCATGCTCGAGGTCTACCTGCGCGAGACCGAGTTCCTGCTCATGGAAGGCGCCACGCCGGGCGAGATCGACACGGCGATCGAGGCCGTGGGCTTCGCCATGGGTCCCTGCCGCATGCTGGACCTGGCGGGCATCGACGTCGGGGCCAAGGTGGTGATCGAGCAGGCCAAGGCAGGCCGCCTGCCGGATGACCCGAGCTACCGCGTGGTCGTGCGGCGGCTGTTCGAACTCGGTCGCCACGGCCAGAAGGCCGGCCGCGGCTACTACCGCTACGAGGGTCGCCAGGCCATCCCGGACGCCCAGGTGGAGGCCATTGCGCGCGAGCTGGGGGCCGAGCACGGCGTCGCCCGGCGCAGCGGCATCGCGCCCGGGGAGATCGTCGAGCGACTGCTCTTTCCCCTGATCAACGAAGGCGCACGCATCCTGGAGGAGGGAATCGCCTATCGCGCTTCGGACATCGACGTGGTCTGGACCAGCGGCTACGGCTTCCCGGACTTCCTGGGCGGTCCGATGTTCCATGCCGACCAGCTCGGCTTGCGACACGTCGCAGACCGGCTCGACTGCTACGCCCGGTCGCGCGGCAACCGGCACGGCTATTGGACGCCGGCCACCCTCCTGAACCAGCTGGCCGCGACGGGCGGCCAGTTCAACCCATCGTGAGCACAGCATGAGACAAACCGTCATCGTTTCCACCGCGCGCACCGCCATCGGCCGCGCCTACAAGGGAAGCCTCAACAACACCAGATCACCGACGCTGCTCGGCCACGTCATGGGCCATGCGGTCGAACGTGCGGGGATCGAAGGCGCGGACATCGAGGATGCAGTGATCGGGACGGTGCTCGGCGCCGGCACTGCCGGCATGAACATCGCGCGGAATGCAGTGCTCGCGGCCGGCCTGCCGGTCACGGTGCCAGGCCAGTCGATGGATCGGCAATGCGCCTCCGGCCTGATGGCGATTGCGACCGCCGCCAAGCAGATCATCGTGGACGGCATGGATGTGGTGCTGGCCGGTGGCCAGGACAACATCTCCGCCGTGCAGAAGGCCTATTTCGACTGGGCCTCGAAGGACCGGGATCCGGGCGCCGAGGCCCACGCATCGCACACCTACATGCCGATGTTGCAGACCGCGGAATTCGTGGCCCGCAAGTACGGCATCAGCCGGGAAGCCCAGGACCGCTACGCGCTGGAGTCGCAACGTCGCACCGCGCGAGCGCAGGAACAAGGCCGCTTCGACGCCGAGATCGTGCCGTTCCGCACGACCATGCTGGTGACGGACAAGGCAAGCGGCGCCTCGCGCGAGCAGGAAGTGACGCTCTCACGGGACGAAGGGAATCGCCCGGACACCACGCTCGCCGGACTGGCCAGCCTCAAGCCCGTGCTGGAAGGCGGGGTCATCACCCCCGGCAATGCGAGCCAGCTGTCGGACGGTGCATCCGCCTGCGT
>CAISYQ010000172.1 GCA_903889735.1 uncultured Methylibium sp. | reverse complement strand
GACCGGCAGCTCCAGCAACTCCGAGGAGCCCGGCCGATCGATGTGGTCGAGATCCATCCAGTAAGGGCAACTCGGAAAGCCCCGGTAGTCGGGTCCCCCGCAGCCCCCGGGCGCACTGGTTGTCTGCCGCCACGACACCCCCGGACTGACCGAGCAGTCGATGCGGTAACCCTGCTTCACCAGCAGGTGGGCGTAGCGTGAATCCAGCGCCCAGCGGCCGGCGCGGTGGCTGATGATGTCCGTCTCGAAGCGATCGCGCAGCAGCGCCGTCATGTGCGCGATCTTTTCCTCCATCACCTCGGTGGGGTACTCGGTGAGGAAGGGCTGGTGGTGGTGATCGTGGGCTGTCAAGGGCCGCAGCGGCGGGCTGTTCCAGGCGTGCAGGTGCATGCCGACCTCGCCGGCCTGTCGCCTCAGGACCTCGCGGCCGAATCGCACGAAATCCGGGCAGCTCGCCATCTCGTGGTTGACCAGCCAGGTGGGCTGCAGCCCATGGCGCTCGCACAGTGACTGGAAACGGGGCAGGAAGGCGGCGTTCCTCGTCGTGATGACGTCCGGCCGCGCCCAGAGGTTGTCGCCCTCGGTGTCGACGGTGATGAGGAAGGCCTTCACGATGGGCGGTGATCTGCGGGGACGGATCACTTCATGCGCCCAGCGCAGCGAGGTAGGGTGCGAGCACCGCATCCTCGCCGTAGCGGTCTTCCATGAACGCCCGGCAACGCCCGCTGTCCAGTTGCCAGCGCTCCTCGCTGGAGAGCAGCGCCGAGATATCGGCGGCCATGCCGTCGATGCTGTTGGCGCGCACGCCGAGCCGGTTCCGCTCGACGACCCGGTCCGGATCGAAGAAGACCAGGGTGGGCACGCCGCTGCGCCAGGCCTGCAGGTAGGAGTTCGGGAATCCCTCGCTGTCCGAGGTGTTCACGAACACCCGGGCGCGGTCGTAGAAGGCGTTGACCTGCTGGTAGGGGATGGCGCCGTGAAAGACGAGGTTGGGAATCTGGCGGGCCTCGGCCTGGACCTGCTCGAAGAGGGCCTCGCAGCCGGCCATGGCACCGCCCACCATGTGGAAGCGGAACTGCGGCAACCCGCGAGCCAGCTCGAGCGCGAGATCCGGCCGCTTGAAGGGCCGCAGGTTGTTGACCCAGAGCACGTCGATGTCGCGTTGCCCGAAGGCCAGCGATTGCGAGGCCGGCTCCACCAGCATGCGCGCAACCGTGCTCCCGACCCCATAGTTCGACTGCAGGGCCCGGGATTGCTGATCGCTCTGCGCCAGCACCTGGTCGGCGCGGCGAAGGCCGAACTCATAGAGCCGCTTGTCGCGCCAGAAGCGGATCAGCAGCTGGTCGGGCTGGCAATCGGTGTCGTGGGCGATGCGGAACACCACCCTGCGCCCATGCAGGCGGGCGAACCAGGCCACGATGCCCAGTTGGGGGCCGGCGCAGCTCACGTAATACACATCGGCGTCCGCCCGGCGCAGGGCGGCCCAGAGCTTGGTGAGCCGTGGATGCAGGAAGCGGATCACGGGCAGGCCCTCCTGCAGGCCGTGGGCCTTGAAGCATTCGATCCCGCCGATCAGGGCTTGGTCGGGCTGGCCCAGGTCGGCCACGACCATCGAGACCGGAATGCCTCGGCGCGCCAGCGCCTGGGCGATCAGCGTGTGCTGCACCTGCTCACCCCCGATGAGGTGCTGATCGAAATCCCTGGACAGGACCGGCAGGTTCTCCAGGCCGACAAAGCAGACCCGGGGTGGGTTGCGCACCACGCTCTGGCCATCCGACCGCTCGCGGGCGGTGCGGGGCGCGGGTGGGGCCGGTGGCGTGGCGAGGCGGTGACCGGAGGCGTTAGAACTCATTGAACACCACCCCGATCAGCTGCGCCCGGGTCTCCTTCAGCGACGCGGTCAGGCGCTGCAGTTCGGCGAGCCGCGATTGGTCCTTGCGCGCAATGAGCAGCACCCGCCCGCAGCG